>DATFMK010000135.1:0-22745 GCA_035267005.1 Balneolales bacterium | reverse complement strand
CATAGTTTTGCCACTTCGGTACAGCGTTTTGTTGAAGAAGCAGCTGAGGATCCTAAAGTTCTTGCCATTAAACAGACCTTGTATCGGACGTCAAGCGATTCTCCGCTGATGCATGCCCTGATGAAAGCGGCTGATATGGGAAAACAGGTGGCCATGCTGGTTGAGCTAAAAGCACGATTCGATGAAGAGCGTAATATCGAATGGGGACAAAAACTGGAGAAAGCAGGGGCTCATGTGGCTTATGGTTTGCCCGGACTAAAAATTCATTCCAAGTTAACCATTGTGGTGCGTGAGGAGGATAATGGAGAATTACGAAGCTATGTCCATCTGAGTTCGGGAAATTATCACCCAAAAACAGCACAACTGTATGAAGATTTGGGATTGTTTACCTGTGATCCCGTTATTGCTTCTGATGTTACGGATCTTTTCAATTTTCTAACCGGTTATGCCCCCGAACAAAATTATCAGAAATTGATTGTTGCCCCTAATTACATGCGGGATAAAATGGCCAAGTTGATTGAACAGGAAATTTATGAAAGTAAACGGGATCGTCCTGCCCGAATCATAGCCAAAATGAACAGCCTGGAAGATCCGTTGATCATTCAAAAATTATATGAAGCATCCCAGGCCGGAGTCAAAATTGATATCATTGTAAGGGGCGTCTGCCGGTTGATTCCGCAGAAAAAGGGATTGAGTGAAAATATTCGCATACACTCCATTATTGGCCGGTTTCTGGAACATTCCCGTATCTATTATTTTCATCATGGTGGTAAAGATCTCTATTTTACCGGGTCGGCCGATTGGATGCACAGAAACCTCGATGCACGGGTCGAGTCGCTAGTACCGATTGAACAGCCATCATTGAAAAAATATTTACAGTTTGTTTTAAATATCTACCTGAACGACAATAGTCAGAGATGGATACTGAATGCTGACGGAAGTTATACCAAATTGTATCCGGGCAAGGATGAAAAAGAGGTTAGAACACATGATGTATTGATGGAACACACTTTGAAAACTAAAGACCCTATTCCAAAAACGGTATAAACATTCCATCAGAATGTACAATGGTTCGAGTTCAAAATGGGATAACCAATAAAGATATTGGACGATATATAGTTTACCATCAATAATAGCCTTTTTTACACTTGTTCCCATCGTCCCGTTAGGAATGCCTCACCGGAAGCTCTGCTTCCGGAATAGAACCTATCGAACTTCTGTAAGAAAATGTTCACAATGATAATAACGTGAGGTTCGTTTAAGCTTATAATCTATCTACTTAATAAAAGTTGCTGTTAAATTAGATTATTCTATGACCACAGACGACCGAGAAATACTCTGATAGTAATTAAACATTATTTCTTCTGAAAAACCGTATAATCAACGTGAGTTCGGTTTCGGAATCATGCTTTAGGCATCAAAACAGCTCTGTGTCGTCGATGGTCAGTCGTCCGTCGTCAAAGATAGGTTATATTTTCACAGGTCGTATTCTCAATGAAATTATTACATCTCTGCGATTCTTATCCAAACCTCATGTTAATATTATTTGATTTACAAAAGAAACAGAGTTTCATGGTTTACATTTCTAACCCGGATTATTCACCAGGAAATTTTGTTGTGATCAAGGCGAATTTAAAAATGCGCATTGGAGGGTGAAAGCGATTAATAAATCTGGGAAAATATGGGTAAGGCTAAAAAAAGATGAATAGCTCCGGAACGATATCCGGAGTCAAGCCCCCGTATTATTATTACCCAACCCGTACCAAAAGGTACGATTTAACGGTTACCCCGTGATATCTCCTTTTAAGCTATTCATCTTAAAAAACAAACGGTTGTAAGTAATATAATAATTTTTACAAGTTATTATCGCACAATCTATATCAGGTATTTACCGTGTCTAACTTGCTAAGTAAATCTGCTGCTGGTTTTCGATAGAGCCCATTTAAATTATAAACTTGCTGAATAGCTTTGAGAGCCTGGTTATAATTTTTTAGCTGAATAAGAGCGTTTCCTTTGTACCAATAAGCTTTTTCTTTAATGATACTATTCGTTTCGTTTGCTTTAATAGCATGATCAAAAGATGTTATAGCTTTTTGGAAATTATCATTATTGTAATGAATAATTCCCATATTTAAATAAGCTTTGGAAACCGTTAGGCCGGTATCATATTTTTGAACGATCTGACGATAGGTCTGGAATGCCTGATTATAATGTTCATTAATGGATTGATGATATCCCTTATTTAAAAGTTGTTTAATTTCCGAAAGATGTTCATTTGTTGATCGTAAAACACTCGATGATTCGAATTCTGTTTTATTTATATAAGCAATACTTTCGATTTGCGATTGATGCTTATTCAATATAAAAAAGCTAACGATTCCTACAATGATCAATAATGAAGCAGCAAGTGTAATCCATTTCCCATAGCCCTTTCCGGAGATATGGTTAGTATTCCCTTTTTTCCCTTTAGCGTCTTTTTGAATGACGGCGTTAAGATTTGTCGCCGTATCCAAATACGATAGATATTCGGGATTTTTTAGAAACTCAACCCAAAGGTCTTCTATCTCTTCCGGGGATAGCTTTCCTTTAACATAAGCATCTATTTTCTTTATAATTTCTATTTCTTGCATGTATAAATAGGATGTAAATTACAGGGGGTTATATTGTGAATCTTATATATAAGACACATGAGAAAGCAATTCCTTACAATTTTTTATCGATTTTGCTTTATTCTTATGCATTTATTTAGTTTTTTAATAATTCTATGCTTTCGCGTCCAGGCATTTGAAAGAGATATTTTAAAATATTCCGCTACTTCAATTGCCTCAGAATCGGGGTTTTCGAACCAATATTCTATATATTCCTGATTCCTTTTACTTAATATTTTTTTGCATTCCCTTAGAATATCTTGTTTCTCTGTATCCAGTAATGCTTCTAATTGACTGGCCGGATGAATAGCATATTCTATATCAGAATCTTCTAAAGAAATATTTGGATTGTCACACATTCTGAGGTACAAATTCCGACACGCTGTTAGCATGTAATAGTACAATTTTGATGGCTTTTGAATTTTGTCCGTGCGTATTTTTATGATAGTGTGTAGGAGTGTATCTTGAATGCAATCTTTTGCATCTTCTACCGGAGCCCGCATTGTGGTGCGTAGATAGGACATTAGAATTGGAATAATCTTATTAATCAATTCATCAATTTCCTGCTGGTTATCAGACTTTACGGCCCGATATAATTCTTCAAAATCCATTCTAATGTATTTTGCTAACCGTAAACGGTATCAATTTTTCATAAGTCAGTATTGGTAAACTCGTTACAGTAATGACGGTTCTATTTTCGACAGTTTAGATTCCCTTCAATGCTAATATTTTTTTGGGTAACATGCCACTTAACTAAATAATAAAATAAGAGTATGAGAAGGCTATGCAAAACCGTTCTTTTGTCCAATAGCTGCATTTTTACGTCTTCGAAATCCTCGAATATGGTTAATATGCTGCGGTTTCGAAGTCGTTCAAGCTTTGATCTTGAACAAAATCCCTGGTTTTGCAAAGCTTTCTATGAAATAAATACGAAATTATTTCTGTCGGTATCGTTGACCCAGATTATTCACAAAAAAATTTAGTTGTGTCTCGAAAGCTTTCGGGATAAAAATGAGCATGAGAGTCACTCTCGTGTCTTGATTAAGCATTTTTAATTTCAACGCTGAGCACGGCCAAATTTCGCAGCTTTTTTTAGTGTCCTCGAAATCGAAGATCGTTTTATTTTTAATAAGTTACTTTATTTACAATATGATATGTATTACTTCTTATGGGTTACGTGAATGATTCGGTTTAAGAGTTGCAAAATATTTAAACTTGGCATTCCTGATTTACCGATTAACGGGCTTAAAATGAAGAAAAGAAGCTTTTCTTCATTTTATTTATCCATATCTTTTGATCATAATTTTACAGATCTTATGTTTATTAGAAATGTATGATTGTTACAATTTGGAGTAATTATTTGATCGATAATAGGCAGAAAGCCATATTATGTGAATCTTTAGCGTATTTAATTTCAGAATTTTGAGCATTCCGGCTTTATATATGCGAGCTTTTATTAATTCCATCTTATTTTTACCATAACAAAACATCAAAATCATCCAATTTCACAAAACATTAAGTGTATCGAGTTCAATTACAAAATTTTGAAGGTCCCCTTGATCTACTTCTCTTTTTTATAAAAAGAGATGAATTAGATATATATGATATCCCTATCAGTTATATCACGGATCAGTTTTTTGAGTACATTCGATTTCTTGATGAATTGGATTTGAGCATTGCCAGCGAATTCATCCTTATGGCAAGTACATTGATGGCAATTAAAGCCAAGATGATGCTGCCATTGGCTAATGAAGAAGATGAGGATGATTTTGAGATGGATCCGCGCTATGAACTCGTGCAGGCTTTACTTGAATATAAGCGTTTTAAAGAGATGGCTGAGGAGATGTCGGTCATGGATCATAAGATGAGACAAAAATATTTTCGTGGTTATTCGGAACCTGATATTCTGGAACCTGAAGTTGACAATGGGGAGGTTTTAAAAAATGTGACGTTATTTGATTTGATGTCCGCTTTTAAAAAAGTTATGGCTCAGGTTGTCAGAGACGATGTCTATCATAATGTCGAACGGATACCGACAAATATTGAGGAACAAAGCGTGTTTATCGTTCAACAGTTGAGTGAACGTGGGCGTTTGGCTTTTATGGATCTTTGTAATGTTCTGAATCACCGAATAAAAATAGTTGTTACATTTTTAGCATCTCTGGAACTCATTAAAGAACGTAAAGTCTTTCTCTATGTAGGTGATGACCCAACTGATTTCTATCTGGAATTAAACGAAGATATTGAAGACGAAGCAGCAACTGAGGAAATCAGCGAAGAAAATGAATAAGCGTTATTCTTGATCAAAATCACTCAAAGCAATTGATAAAAGCTGAGAGTTATAAGCCTATCCCATCATAACTGTATTTTAACGCAATATTCCATTTTTAGACATAAAATACGAAATCACAAAAAAATTTGTAAGGAATCGCACCTGACAAGGTCTATTTTAATGGAGATATTAAATAGCAACTGATACGCGTTGCTTTCTAAATGAAAATTTCAACCTAAAATATATTGTCAGATCTATGGATTCAGAGCAGACGTCTAAAGTTTTACATGATGTGTTCGGATACGAGAAGTTTCGTCCTTTACAGGAAGAAGTAATTCAGCAGGCTCTGAATAAAAAAGACGCTTTAGTGGTGATGCCGACCGGTGGCGGGAAATCACTCTGTTATCAAATTCCCGCACTGATTTTTAACGGCTTGACGGTGGTGGTTTCTCCACTGATCTCCCTTATGAAAGACCAAGTGGAACAACTCGATGCGCTGGGCGTCAATGCCGTTTGTCTGAATAGCTCGCTTTCTTTTCAGGAATATCAGCAAAACGTGAGTCTGTTACGACGCGGTGATGCCAAGTTGCTTTATCTGGCTCCCGAAACATTATTAAAATCCCGTACCCGAAACATGCTGTCAGACATGAAGATCGATTGCCTTACTATCGACGAGGCACATTGTATTTCGGAATGGGGACACGATTTTCGTCCGGAGTATCGGCAAATTGCCGACCTTCGAACGGAATTTCCCGAGGCGGTTTGTCTGGCATTTACAGCTACTGCTACGCCACGTGTTCAACGGGATATCAAGAAGAATTTGAAGCTGGATGATTCGGAAATATTTATCGCCAGTTTCAATCGTAATAATCTGTTTCTGGATATCACCGAGAAAATGGATCCACTGAAACAAACGCTGAATTTCCTGGAGAAACATAAAAATCAGTCGGGGATTATTTATTGTTTCTCCCGCCGACAAGTTGATGAACTTTCCGAAGATCTCAAACTTAACGGTTATTCGGTACGACCTTACCACGCGGGTTTGTCGGAATCGGCACGTAGTGAAAATCAGGAATCATTCATCCGCGATGATACGGATATCATGATCGCTACAATTGCTTTTGGCATGGGCATAAACAAGCCGGATGTGCGTTTTGTGGTGCATTATGATCTGCCCAAAAATATCGAATCCTATTATCAGCAAATTGGTCGCGCCGGACGTGACGGACTTCGAGCCGATTGTCTGCTTTTATTCAGTTATTCTGATATTGGAAAAATCAATTATATCATCAGTCAAAAAAGTGAAACGGAGCAGAAGATCGCCCGATCTCATCTGGATTCGTTGATTCATTTTGTAGAATCGCAGCAATGCCGGAGAATTCCACTTCTGAATTATTTCGGGGAACCGTTTGAGGATGAAAGCTGTGATATGTGTGATAATTGCGTGTATGAAAACGCACAGAAACAGGATTTAACCATTCCTGCCCAAAAATATCTCTCCTGCATCATCCGTACCGGTCAGATGTTTGGGATGGGACATATCAATGCCGTATTGCGCGGTTCCAAAAAGAAGCAGGTGTTACAACATAAACACGATCAGATTTCTACTTATGGTATCGGCAAAGAATTTAGCAGGAAACAATGGTCGAGACTGGCCCGGCAACTCATCCGGCAGGGATATTTGAGTAAAGATCCTGTTTATGGCAGTTTGAAAATTGAGCCTAAGGCAAAGGAAATCCTGAAAGATGATAAAAAGATTTATGGGACAGTCGGAGAAGGCAGAAAGAAAAAAGCAGGAAAGACGATCTCCGTTTCTTCTGAAATAGAAAATCTTGATTACGACAAAACATTATTTGAGTTGCTGCGGCAACAACGAAAACAAATAGCAGATGAAGAAAATCGTCCACCTTATACCATTTTCCCTGACACCACGCTCATTGAGATGTCCTACTACTATCCGCAAAAAATCGACAGTTTGCTAAATATTTATGGTGTGGGGAAGATGAAACGCAGCAAATACGGATTACCGTTTTTGGATGTAATTCAGGAATATTGTGAGATGAATAGCCTAAAGGAACGGCCGAAAAAAATTATTCGGAGACATAAGAGTACTGGACGAAAGCGACATCACGAAGTTGGCGAAGCTTTTAATGAAGGCAGTTCTGTTCAGGGTTTAATGGAACAGTACGGGGTTAAGCAAGGTACGATTATAAATCATCTGGAAAAATATTTCCGGGAGGGAAACGAAGTGCGTCCCGATGGAATTATCGAAGCCTCATCTCTATCACCCGAACAGCAGGAAAAGGTGATGGAAATTTTCGAAAAAGAAGGAGATGAGATGCTGCGTCCTGTTTATGAGGCGTTGAATGAAACGGTAACTTACGATGAATTGCGTATCTTAAGATTATATAAAAGTGTGAAGGAAAAACCCTTGGGGGTTTAGAAACTCTCTAATGGATAAAATATTCGTAGTTCATAGGGATGTTGTAGGATGCTAAGTTCCGACACGTGCAGAATCGAAGGGTTATTCTATCCGCAAAAAGACGTGATTAAATTTTAATAAATGAATAAGAAAATATTATCCGTATTAGCGTATATCGTTGCCGCGTTATCTCTTGTATATCTTTATGTCTCAGGACATCTGTTTGCCAGGTTTTGGTTGTTTATTGCTGTACAGGTTGCGGCAGCTCTGTTGATGATATGGGCGCGTTTGACCTTTGGAATTCGCAGTTTTCATGCAGCGGCAAACACTTCCAAAGGAGCATTGATAACAAACGGACCTTATAGATACTGGCGCCACCCCATTTATGCTTCTGTTATCTATTTTATCTGGGCCGGACAATTTCACTCACCGACAATCCTATCAATATTGGCTGCTTTGATCATAACCGCTGCCATGGGCAGCCGAATGTTGCTTGAGGAACAATTTCTCTTCAAAACCTATCCCGAATACAAAGAATACGCTAAACGCACCAAGCGAATCATTCCATTTATATCTTGAAATATTAAGAAAAAGTTAGGATGGGTTCCATCTATTCTAATTTGAGCTCGAAATCGAGAACTTCTTAAAAACATAATTTTGACAATAACATTTCACTTTGAAGATTTTTCCTTCCGGTCGAAATGAAGCGAATGGGCGAAGAGGATGTTCCTGTTTAAAAAACATCACGCAAAGGCGTCATCTCGAACCCGTTTTTTGGATAAGAGATCTTCCAAACGGGGATATGAAACAAAATAAGTCTATAATTATATCGTATTCACGTTAAATTATTTAACGTGAGGTTTGGATAAGAATCGCAGCGTTGTAATAATTACATTGAGAATACGATCTGTGAAAATATAACCTATCTTGACGACGGACGACTGACCATCGACGACACAGAACTGTTTTGATGCATAAAGCATGATTCCGATACCGAATATTATACGTTTTTTCAGAATAAATAATGTTTAATTACTATCAGAGCAATTCTCTGTCGTCGGTGGTCATAGAATAATCTAATTTAACGGCTATTTTTATTAAGTTGATAGATTATAAGCTTAAACGAACCTCACGTTAACTTATAAAAAATGAACCGATCCTCGATTTTGAGGACGCAAAAAAAGCTGCGGAATTTGGCCGTGATCACGACAAAATTTCTTGGTGAATAATCAGGGTTAAATAGAACCACTATATGCCTCAAAAGATCCCGAAACCGGTCTCAAACTGACAAATCTTTCGTTATGATTTCCTTAGTCCGGCAGCCTCCTATGGTAGATTACTATCTTATAAAATTTTTCTGGCTAAGTATGAAATTGAACGATTACATCTAATCCTGCATTTAGAGAAAAGCAGATTTGAATCAAATTCTCAAAAGTGTTGCAAAAACACGAGGTAAACAGAATCAATCTGAAATGAGGTTTTAATGAATATCGGCAGTGCATACGATTTGATTTTTAATAAACTAAAGAGCTGGCTCGATATCGCCATATCTATGCTACCGAATATGGCTCTGGCCATCCTTGTTGGCGTAATTTTTTATGTTTTGGCCAAAACAGTCAGGCAGCTCGTCGACCGGTTGTTAAAGAAAGTGACCAATAATCTGACCATTGTTCACCTGGTTGAAAGTGTTGCCAGCATGTCCGTAGCCGGGGTTGGTCTGTTTCTGGCCCTTAGTATTTTAAACCTGGACAGTACGGTTAAAACATTACTTGCTGGTGCTGGTATCATTGGTTTGGCGTTAGGTTTCGCCTTTCAGGATATTGCCTCCAATTTCATCTCAGGTGTTATTTTATCGATCCGGCACCCTTTTGGAGTGGGTGATATTATTAAGACGAGCGATTTTTATGGGGTTGTTGAAAAGCTCAATTTACGTAATACGATTTTGAAAACATTCCAGGGACAGATCGTGTTTATTCCAAACAAGAATGTTTTTGAGTCTCCGGTTATCAATTTTTCCAAATCGGGGGTGCGGCGTGTGGATCTCTCTGTGGGTGTTTCTTATGGCGATGATCTCGAAAAAGTAAAAGAGGTAACATTACAAGCTATCAATGATATGGATATTATCCTGACTCAAAATCCCGTACAGTTATTTTTTGAAGAATTCGGAGACAGTTCTATTAACTTCTCTTTACAATTTTGGATTTCATTCAGTAATAATGCAGGTTATAAATCTGCGATCAGTGAGGCTATTATGAGGATTAAAAAAGCCTACGACGAAAATGATATCATGATTCCATTTCCAATTAGGACACTTGATTTTGGTATTAAAGGAGGAGAAAAATTAAATACCGTGATTAACCCGAATTATTCACATAACCCATAAGAAGTAATACGTATCCTATTGTAAATTAGACAACTTATAAAAAACGAACCGATCCTCGATTTTAAGGACGTTAAAAAAGCTGCAAAATTTCGCCTTGATCACGACTAAATTTCTTGGTGAATAATCCGGGTTAATCAGACAAAATTTGTTTCTGATAATAATTCGTAATTAATAAAAGGATTTTACACTATGCCATTATTAATCCAAAATTTACAAAATGTAATGAATGAGGCGGTGCCTTATCTTACACGCTACGCTCTTGAAATCCTCGGTGCCTTAGTCATTTTAATCGTGGGCTGGGTGTTGGCCAATTGGTTTGGGAAAAGGGTACAAAAATGGTTGGAAAAATCGAATAGGATCGATGAGACATTGATTCCGATTTTTTCCAAAACGACCAAAGCGTTTGTACTGATTATTACCATATTGGCCGTTTTAAACAATTTCGGAGTTCAAACCGCCAGTATCATCGCTGTCTTGGGTGCCGCCGGATTGGCTATCGGATTAGCATTGCAAGGCACTCTCAGTAATGTAGCCTCGGGGGTCATGTTGTTAATATTTCGTCCTTTTAATATGGGAGATGCGGTTACGGTAGGTGGAACAACCGCCATCATTGATGAAATCGGACTGTTTATAACCAAGCTGCATACTTTCGATAACATCAATGTTTATTTGCCCAATTCAAAAATATGGGGAAATGAAATACAAAATTACTCACAAAATGATAAACGCCGGGTCGATTTGGTCTTCGGTATCGGTTATGATGATGACATGGATAAAGCGATACGTATCATCAATGAAGTATTTAGTCAGGATGAACGGATCTTGAAAGATCCGGCCCCATTGATTGCAGTATCGGAATTGGCTGATAGTTCGGTAAATATAATGGCACGGCCGTGGACCAAAACGAGTGATTTTTTTCAAACCAAACTCGATCTGATGAAAAAAATGAAAGAGCGTTTTGATGAAGAGGGCATCAATATTCCCTATCCACAGCGTGATGTTCATTTATTTCAATCAAATTAATGGTTTTTGTTCACTGAATTCCTCTAATTGCAATATCGTATTTAAAAGTAGGAATGTGATAATTATATCCGAACTATTGAGTTGTTTTTTTACTCTAATCGGCATTCGTAAGATATCTCACCAAAAAAGCGGGTTCGAGATGATGCCTTTGAGTAATGTTTTTATCCTCATCATCACAGAAAGCTTTTTTGCGTCATTTCGACCGGAGGGAGGAATCTTCAGAGTAAAATATTCATTTCAAAACGTTGTTTTAACCCGAATTATTCACGTAAGCTACAAGAATCAATACATATCATATTGGGAAAAACAATATCTTATAAAAGATAAAGTTTTCCTCAAATTTGAGGAGTCTAAAAAGAGCTGCAAAATGTTGCCGTGCTCTGCGTTGAAATTAAAAATGCTTAATCAGGCACCAGAGTGTCTTTCATGCGCATTTTTAATTTTGCCTTGATAACGGCTAAATTTCTTAGTGAATAATCCGGGTTAATAAAGGAACTTATTATTTGCTGTTTCAAATAAATGATTATTTATGAGTTGGATGGACCGAATTACGATTATAAAGGGTGATATTACCCGTCAAAATACACAAGCTATTGTCAATGCTGCGAATTCTTCTTTGCTTGGTGGCGGAGGAGTGGATGGTGCTATTCATCGCGCGGCGGGACCACAATTACTTGAGGAATGCCGGACATTAAATGGTTGTCAGACGGGTGAAGCAAAAATCACAAAAGGATATAAATTACCGGCTCAATATGTCATTCATACAGTTGGACCCGTATGGCATGGTGGAAATCATAATGAAGATCAATTGCTTGCCAATTGTTATAAAAAAAGTCTGCAGATAGCTCTGGATAATCAGATTGAAACCATCGCCTTTCCGGCCATCAGCACAGGTGTTTATCATTTCCCGCTCGAAAGGGCTACCCGAATTGCCATGAACGAGACAAAATCATTTCTGGAAAATCATTCCCTTCCTGAGGAAATTATGTTTGTCTGTTTTAGTGAAACCGACTATCAGACCTATCAGCGCGTCTTTTCAGAATTATCTGAATAAGAGATTGGGTCCCATAAATACCGTGAGTTCGATGTAATTCTATGCATAAATATGGATTTATTTTGTTCCATATTCATGTTTATAAGATCTCTTACCCAATCGATATGACGTCACTAATTTTTTTTTAAATTTCACCATTATTTATCGCCGATTCGCGTCATTTCGACCGGAGGGGAAAATCTTCAGAGTGCAGTAGTGATTAAAAACGCTATTTAAAAAGATTTTATCTCGAACTCACGTTAAATATTGTTTTCGATAGATCCTCATTTTATAATTCAGACGTGTCTTTTTCTCTATTGCTGAAAAAATTACAGGCTATTCTGAACAATATCTGAAAAGATATAACCATTTTATCAGAAATAATTTATCTTAGGGTTCCCTTTAGAGACAGCGTCTTTTGAGGTGTATTCATCCGATAATCTGCATTAATTTAGATCAATTGAGGTATTTTGCCTAAGTTAAAGGAGAATAAATACACAATTGTAAATGATTTAAGTACGTTTATTTAAGGTAATATTCTTTTAGATTGCGTTGATAGGATATGTTCCTTAAAATACACAGATGAATACAGTAGTATATTTATTCCCGTAGGTATAAATCTAAAAGGTTAATGTTTATGCAAAATGGAGCATTTTACCATCAATAATCTATTCAGCGATATCTGAATTCAGATTCATAATAGTAGCAAGTTGTATTCGTCTACTTATTTGTTTAAATACCTTCGGAAATAAATACAAAGTAAATGTTCAGTAAAGTTTAAGTTACGGATTCATAGGTGAAGTGATTCCCTATTGTCGGAAATAAAAAAGCGCAGAGCAGTTATGAATGAGGCTAAAGAAATAGAAAATCAAGTCGTTGATCAAAATATCGACTCAGAAAAGAATGGAAATACAGAAGCTTCCGAAGAAATCGTGAATAACGAAGAAACAAAAACAAGTGATGTAAAACCGGAAGTTTCATCAACATCAAACGAGGAAACAACAGATAAAGCTGAGGAAGAAAAAGATCAGACGGAATCTGAGAATGATGTTTCTGAAGTGGATGAAAACGTAACGGAAGCCTCAGAAGAACAAACTGTTACAGAATCAAAAGAAGAGACAGAAACCAACGAAGTATCGACCGCTGATGCAAAAGAAGAAGAGGAGTCTGAAAAAGAAGAAGAATCTACTGTTGCAAACGGAGAAGAAACAGAGATATCTGATGAGGAAGTATCTGCGGAAGAAACCGTAGCAGAATCTGAAGATACCGAAACCGAATCGGAAGCCACTGAAGAATCAGAGCAAGCGGAAGACACAGAAGAGATTGCATCCACAGAAGAAACGGATGAGACTGAGACTGAGACTGCTGAAGAATCCGTCGAGACGGAACCGGAACCGGAAGAAGAATTAGATGTTCCGGAATCGTTAGAGCATTATCAGGAAATTGTTGGTAAAGGGAAAGAAGTTGCCGAATCAAGCGAATGGCAATATGCTTCTCTGGAATTTGATAATTTACGTCATAAATGGTCGGAAGGTCCGGAAGTTGAAGAAGATGATGAAGAGATTTACAAAAAATTAAACGATCGTTTCCAGCAATCGCTTGAGCTGTTCAATGAGCGTAAATCCAGACATTATGACGAGATGAATCGTCAGAAGCTTAAGAATCTGGAGCATAAGAAGAATCTGTTAGAACGCCTGGAAAAAATTATTGATAATAAAAAATGGCATGCCTATAACGAAATAAAAGGCATTCAGAAACGCTGGGATAATATTCGCATGCTGCCTCCCGGCGAAGGTGATAAACTGGAAAGCCGTTATAAACAACTCCAGCAGATTTTTGAAGAAAACCGTGTCGAATATCTCGTTCAGCGTAAACAGAAAGAAGAGGATAATCTCCAGGTTAAGCTACTGATTCTTGACAAGATGGAGCTGATCTTCAAAAATATCGACGATAAAGTCGATGACTGGGGTGGTGTCGAAAAAGAATATCAGGAACTGCTGCGCGAATGGAAAAAAGTCGGACGTGTGCCGAGAGAAAAATCCGGTGAGTTGTGGCAGCGATATAAAGCGGTAAGAAGCGGTTATATCGAGAAAAAACTTGAGTATAACGAAGATTATCGCAAGCAGGTTGAAAGCAACATCAAGAAGAAAGTGAAGTTGTGTGAAGAGGCCGAAGCTTTGCTCGAAGATGAAGATCTCGCTTCTGCAGCAAGAACGATCAATAAACTTCACAAAAGGTGGAAAGAAACCGGACCGGTTCCGCGGGAAAAAGCCGAAGATCTTTGGAATCGTTTTAAATCGGCATCGGATGCTTTCAACAAGGAAAAATCTGATAATATTGAATTGCTTCGCACCCAGGAAAAAGAAAATTACGAATCCAAACTGGAACTCTGCGCTAAAGCGGAATCTATTCAGGATACGGATGATTGGAAAGGTGGTACTAAGGCTATGCAGGACCTCATGGAAACATGGAAAGAAATTGGTCCGGTCCCGCGTAGAAAGACCCGTAAGATCTGGAAACGTTTCAAAAAAGCAATGGACGTATTTTATCAACGTAAACGTGATTTTTATAAAGAATTGCGTATTGAGCAGCGTGAAAATCTGAAGAAAAAACGCGCCATCATTGATAAAATACGGGCGCTTGGTGAAATGGAAAATGCGCAGGAAGCGGTAAAAGAGGCCAAACCTCTGCAAGCAGAATTCGCCAAAATCGGTTACGTTCCGTTAAAACATAAAAACAAAATTTACAAACATTACCGGGAAGCGTGCGATGTGGTTTATCAGCGTGCACGTGCCGAGCGGTCACAGGGATTAGTGCCCGGTGGCAGAAACAGCAATCTTGATCCGGAATCTCGTAAAGCGATCAAAAGGAAAAGCACGGAACTGGTCAAACTTCGCAAACAATGCAACGAGTTGAAAGATACGATATTGAAGTATCAGGATTCCAAAACATTTTTTAAACCTAATAAAAAGGGTATGAAATTACGTGAAGAGATTCAGGCTAAGATTGATGGTGCCGAGAAACAGTTAGAAGATAAACTCGATAAAATTGATGAACTTAGTCAGGAAATTGAAACCATCAAGCAAAATGATGACGAATAGTATTATCATGGCCTAGTCGTTTCAACTAAAATTCATTTAAAATAAAAAAGGCGCTTTATATAAGCGCCTTTTTTTATGATAAATTTTTAATTTTGGAATAGATACTTACTTCCCGCCGAAATAATATCTGACACCGACACCCGCGTTAATATCAGGTTCGGTTTTTGGGGCAAGGTCGAGTACCGGAGCAATTTCAAAGAAAACCTCGATTGGCTGATTTTGTACTAAATAATCGGCTCCAAGTGGTACACGCACACCGAGACGGTCGTTATTGCCGAGTATAAGACGTCCACCTACACCATAGTAGAAGAGTAATTGCCCTTTGTTCACGTTTTTGACCAAATTATACATGTGGTGCAGATAATCACCTTGCATGATAAGTTCGCTGTCGTGACCAAAAGACCAGCCCATTCCCATATCGATGGCATTGTGGGAATCTGTCCATACTTTAGCCGTTACTATGGATGGTTCACCGATAAAAATACCGGCACCGAAATCTCCTTTGTGAGCTTGTCCCATTGCAAAAGGTGCAATCGACATTAAGCCTAAAATAGTTATCGCAATTGATTTAAAAGTACGCCTCATAATTTTATTATTTGTGATTAAAAATGGAAAGATAATCCTTAATAATTAATGTGTAATAGAGCAAACTTATGTAATTTAACAAGATAGAATAAATAAATCCCGGCAGTATTCGTTTAGCATAACGAAAGATGAAATAAAATAATTTCCTCTTGAATTGCTATTCTCAATTTTAAGACCATGTGTATGAGATTTCATGGTTCTTATTTAC
Organism: Balneolales bacterium; assembly: GCA_035267005.1. Taxonomy (GTDB): domain Bacteria; phylum Bacteroidota; class Rhodothermia; order Balneolales; family DATFMH01; genus DATFMH01. Next base: position 7,070 of record DATFMK010000135.1, on the reverse strand, counting down.
TACCATTACACATCAGACAGTAAAAACACCTAAAATCCGTTTTTTAAAACCGGAAATGCAACTGCCCTTTATTTTCTAAGCAATAGTAGTATTGTTTGCTTCACCAATCTTCACTGTGAATTACATGATGATTGGTTCGTCCACTTAAATCCTAAACAATCTTAGAATAATTAAAGGTAATTTCAGGTAAATCCAAACAATAATTAAAAATACATTGTTTCTTGTAAGAAGACTATGCAAAACTGCTCTTTTTCCCAATAACTACATTTTCATGATTTCATAATCCCCGAATTGGTTAATATGCTACGGTTTCGAAGTCGCTCAGGCTTTGATATGGAACAAAATACCTTGTTTTGCGAAGCTTTCTGAAAAAAGGGAATGTGATGAAACACTATACCCAAATTTGGGGAAAACTGGATGAGTACAATCTCTATCCGTTTAACCCGAATTATTCACGTAACCAATAAGAATTAATGCATATCTTATTGTAAATTAAATAATATATAAAAAATAAACCGATCCTCGATTTTGAGAACGCTAAAAACTGCGAAATTTGGTCGTGCTCTGCGTTGCTCCGAAAGTTTTCGGAGCGCCTTGATCACGACAAAATTTCTTGGTGAATAATCCGGGTTAAACCAACTGGCATTGAGATATTTCAGGTGAATGTTGGATATATGTGCATTCAGACTTGTAAGCATTGCCAAGTGGATGCAGGACCGGATCGAAAAGAAATTATGACCAGGGAAACAATGAAGTATTGCCTGGAAGCTTTAGCAGGTAGCGATATAGGAACGGTTGATTTAACAGGTGGTGCGCCCGAAATGAACCCTGATGATCGCTGGTTTGTTGAAAAAATATGTGAACTCGGAAGACATGTGATGGTCCGCAGTAACCTGACCATCCTGAGTGTGAACCGTAAATATCGTGAAATGCCGCAGCTTTTTGCAGATCACGGTATCGAGATTATTTTCTCTCTGCCCTATTATCTGAAACGAAATACGAACAGGCAGTGGGGAGAAGGCGTATTTGATAAATCAATCGAGGCATTGCAAATGCTGAATGAGGTTGGTTATGGGAATAAAAATTCAAACCTGATTTTGACCTGGTTTATAATCCGGTCGGGCCTTTTTACCACCCGATCAGAGTCAGATTGAATGGGATTATAAACGGAATTTAAAGCGGCGATATAATATAGATTTTAATAACTTATATACTATCACAAATATGCCGATCAGTTGTTTTTGGAATTTTTATTGATAAGTGGTAATTATGAAGAATACATGGAAAAACTGGTGACTTCGTTCAATCCCTCCGCGGCGCAGGGTGTCATGTGCCGAAACACGATTTCCATTAGTTGGGATGGATATATATATATGATAGCGATTTCAACCAAATGCTGGCGATGCCGGTTGAAAAATCGTCTCCTCAGCATGTGTAAAATTTCGATGAATATCGGCTCAAAAACCGGAACATTATGATCGATCAACATTGTTATGGATGTACCGCCGGTGCGGGCAGTCGTTGTGGTGGTGCCATTACGTGAAATTAAAACCTAATAGATGAAAAAACCGTGACAGCTCGAATTAAATATAACGAAGCTCTGATAATATTTACTAAAATAGCCGAATTGGGAAAGGTGAAAACACGTCTGGCTAAATCTATTGGTGAGAATCGAGCACTTGAAGTGTATCGTGAGTTGATGGAACATACCCGGGATATCACCATGGATTTGAACGTAGATCGCAGAGTCTATTTCACTCCCTCACCACCGGATAAACATCAAATCTGGGATAAAGAGCATTACGATTATTTCCAACAGTCCGATGGTGATCTTGGTTTCAGAATGAGTCAGGCCTTTAAAGAAACGTTTGAGCAAGGCTATGATAAAGTGATTATCATCGGTTGTGATTGCGCGGAATTGACTTCCGATATTCTCAGAAAGGCATTCGAAGAACTGGATCACGCCGATTTCATCATTGGTCCGGCTAAAGATGGCGGGTACTATTTGTTAGGTATGAATGAATACGAGCCGTCGATTTTTGAAGATAAAGAATGGAGCACTGAAACCGTTTTTGAAGATACTATTTCTGATTTAATTGATAGGAAGAAAATTTGGTACGAGTTGCCCATTCTCTCGGATGTGGATACTGAGGAAGATTTACGTCGTGTTCAGTTTCTGATCAAACAACGAAAATTACGGGAAATGACTTAGATTTTCTCCAAAAAGACGTTTAATCCGGATTATTCACCAAGAAATTTCAACACAGAGCAGGATAAAATTTTGTATTCTTTTTAACGTCCTGAAATAACAAATAACTATGGTTAATTTTTATTATTAAGTGAATAATTCGGAGTAATGATCAGTATCATAATACCGGTTTATAATGAAGGAAAAACGATTGGTTCGCTTGTCCGTTATCTGAAATCGAAAAGGGTTTCGGATCAGGAATGTGAAATAATCGTGGTCGATGGCAAAAGTGAGGATGATACGGTTCAGACTGCGAAAAAAGCCGGGGCTCACGTAATCAACTCGCCTAAAAAAGGGCGTGCTCGTCAGATGAATTACGGTGCGGAGAAGGCCAAAGGCGAAATCCTGTATTTTCTGCATGCCGATACATTCCCACCCCAAACATTTATCGATGATATCCAAAAAACATTTGAAAAAGGATTTTTAGCGGGATGTTTCCGCTTACAGTTCGACGAAGCCCGCTGGCTGCTGCGATTTTACGGATGGTGTACCCGATTCGATATCCCGGCATTTCGGTTTGGTGACCAAAGCCTGTTTATTTCAAAATCCTTGTTTGAGGAAATCGGTCGTTTTCGTGAGAATCTGATCGTTATGGAAGATAATGAGATCATCTATCGAATCCGGAAGAAATCGAAATTCAAAATAATTCCCAAATCGGTGACCACTTCAGCCCGTAAATATGAAAAGAACGGCTATGTACGTCTGCAGTTTATATTTACACTTATATACTGTCTCTATCACCTCGGGGTTCCCCAGCAGGGATTGGTAAAAATCTATAAGGAATATATTTACCGGTAAGACGTTAAACCGACAACAACTCAGGTAAATATAAAGTGATATTATTGTTATCTTCACACACGGAATACAGGCCGTTAACGATTGTGAAATTTTACATATTTAATTTTTGAATACAGACAGGAAAATTATCGAAATGAAAAAGATTATTGCTTCACTGATGCTGCTCTTTTTATTTGGCGGAACTCAATTAGTGCATGCCCAATATGTGCAGTTATCAGCCGGACAAAAGAAAGCGGTTGAAAATGCGACATTGATGGATATGAACGGAAATAAATTCAATGTATCCAAATACCATGGAAAAGTGGTCATGCTCGATTTCTGGGAAACATGGTGTCATCCTTGTATAGCAAGTATGCCTACCGAGAATAAACTGGCTAAGGAATTCCCCAATAAGTTTGTTGTAATTGCTGTTACACCCGGATTTAATGATTCCCGGAACAAAGTCAAAGCCTTTATCAAAAATCACAATTACAAATTTCATTATGCCTATGGGAAGAAACTGGCTCAGAAGCTGATGATCAGCGGTATCCCCTATAAAGTATTTCTAAGTCCGAAAGGCAAATTCATAAAAGTGGAAATGGGAAGTTACGGACCCCAAAAGGATTATCACGACATCAAGTCAATTATAGAGAAATATAATTCAAAAAATTCCTGATTTATTCGAAACGTCGGATTTAAGCTTGTTGTTACACAGATAAAAATGTTGCTGATGAGGTTCGTAAATTGACGCTCAACAGGAAAACGTTTATTTTTAAAAGGATCTTAAAAAATAATTATTTAAAAAAACTCCGATATACATGATTACAGAAAAACTACCTTACAAGGTTAAAGATATAAATCTGGCTGACTGGGGCCGGAAAGAAATTAAAATCGCAGAGTCTGAGATGCCAGGACTCATGTCGCTGCGTGAAGAATATGGTAAGGAAAAACCATTGAAAGGCGCCCGCATTGCCGGCTGTCTCCATATGACGATTCAGACAGCCGTGTTAATTGAAACATTGGTTGAACTGGGTGCGGAAGTACAGTGGTCTTCCTGTAATATCTTTTCCACGCAGGATCATGCCGCCGCGGCAATTGCCAAAAGTGGTGTTCCCGTTTATGCCTGGAAAGGAGAAACGGAAGAGGAATATGAGTGGTGCATCGAGCAGACCCTACATTTCAAAGACGATAAACCACTTAACATGATTCTGGATGATGGCGGAGATCTTACCGCGCTGGTTCATGAAAAACATCCCGAATTATTAAAAGGTATCAATGGTATTTCCGAAGAAACCACGACAGGGGTACACCGTTTATATCAAATGGCAAAAAGAGGCGACCTCGGCGCGCCGGCCATTAATGTGAATGATTCGGTTACCAAATCCAAATTTGATAATCTGTATGGCTGCCGTGAATCTCTGGTCGATGGGATCAAACGCGCAACTGACGTAATGCTTGCCGGTAAAGTTGCCGTCGTTGCTGGTTATGGCGATGTCGGTAAAGGTTGTGCTCAAAGTCTGAAGTCTTACGGAGCACGGGTAATCATCACCGAAATCGATCCCATTTGTGCACTTCAGGCCGCTATGGAAGGTTACGAAGTCAAGAAAATGGAAGATGCTTGTAAGGAAGGAAACGTATTCGTAACGGCTACCGGTTGTAAAGACGTAATTCGGGGCGAGCATATCGAACAAATGAAAGATCAGGCGATTCTTGCCAATATCGGTCACTTCGATTCTGAGATTCAAGCCGCCTGGTTAAATGATAATGGTGAAAAAGAAGAGATCAAACCACAAGTTGATAAATACAAATTACCGAATGGTAACGAAGTATTTCTGTTGGCTGAAGGCCGTTTAGTTAATCTCGGATGTGCCACAGGTCATCCCTCCTTCGTAATGTCCAACAGTTTCACCAATCAGGTACTCGCGCAAATCGCGCTTTGGGCACGCAACGACGAATTTGATTTGAATGTTCACGTATTACCAAAAGATCTTGACGAAAAAGTGGCTCGTCTGCATCTCAAGAAAATTGGTGTTGAACTGGACAAGTTAACCGAAGATCAGGCAGATTATCTTGGTATCCCACAAAAAGGACCATTCAAACCTGATTTTTACCGGTATTAATCCTACCAGGAACATAATTTTGATTTATAGCTGACAGTAGGGACGTTGCATGCAACGTCCCTACTGTATTTTTAGGACTCGCTAATCTCATTGCATTGGTTTCAATACACCCAGAATTTTCTGAAACTCAGGATGACTACGCACTGACTTAAAATCAGGATTTGAATTTAAATTGTGATAATCATGATATCCCAAATCAACAGCTTTTTTCAACGTTTCAAGGCCTTCTTGAGTTTGATGATCCAAAATGAGTGACCGGGCCAGCAGATAACGAACTTGCCTGGATTTGGGATATAACAACACGAAGACCTGATCCATCCAAACAAGCCGGTGATAATCCTTCCAGTAATCTTCAATAAAACGATGATACTCGTAAGCATGCGCTTTCATAAACTGTTCAAGCCGCTTCCCCAATAATGCATAATCAGGATCATCAGATTCTTTTAGTTTCTGAACTTGTTGTATTTGCTTCTTCCACCAATTTTGTGACTTAAGTTGATCGGTTCGGTCGAAACGAACGTTCAGGATAGTTTTGTAAGCGCTCAGATACGTTTGCATCCGTTCATCCTCCTCATCCCGTATTTTTTGTTCCTTTCTTTGGTCTTTTCGATAATACCGGCTGCTTTCAAGGGATTTTATTCTCTTACGTATTGGGATCAGATAAACAAAAGGGAAAGTATCAAAATCATGGATGATTTGTTGTAACGTACGGTAGGCATCAACATATTTTTGTTCGTTTTCATAAAAATTAGCTTTTTGAATTTGAAAAGCGTAGAAACGTTGAATAAAGTTTGTATCTATTGGCATCAGCTCTCGCCGCATGGCATCCAGTTGTAACCATCGTATAGCCTCATTTGCGCTTGCCGAATCCGGCCATTGATGCGTACCGTTGAAAATAATCATGTGATGAGTCCAATTCATTTTGTTCATCGTTTGATAGAGCTCTTTCATCTCAATAAAGTTCATATCGGCATTGCCAACTGTACTCACATAAGAGAATTTGGGATCAGGACTTAGTTTCAAATTTGGCTGAAGTCCTGCGCCGCATGCAATAATACCGGCAATATCCGGATTTTGAGAAGCGATATAACTGGCAAGACGCGAACCGCCGGAAAAACCCGTGAGGTAGATTCGTTTTTTATCGATATGGAATTTCTGCTTCACATCTCGCATCATAGCATAAACCGCCGGCAATATTTTATTAATGGGACCATTTTGAGCATCATTAGATCCGGCAATGATATAATCAAACTGCTTAGCGGGTTGACTAAAAATGTCGACCGGTTTGCGTCCCCTGGCTGCAGGATCCAATCCGAATAAAACCGGCCAGGATTTTGCTGAATCATAGTTCGATGGCAGGTAAAGAGCATAACTTTGATGTGTTGCGCCGGAAACAGAAACGCTGTCGATGACGATCCCTCGGGGAAGGGAATCGACCGACGTAACATAGAATGGAAATGTTAGTGTAAATAATAATAGAAATAACAAAACGGGCTCTCCTGAGTTAGATAGATACTACAACTAAGATATTAATATTTAAGAATAAACGGCGGAATCGAAAAAATAACGTAATGAAAATTATTTGCCAACGTTTTTAAAAGTGCTTATTTTACAAATCTTGTTACGATATTTTATGAATATCCATAACATGCGCCCATAGCTCAATTGGATAGAGCGTCTGACTACGGATCAGAAGGTTGGGGGTTCGACTCCTCCTGGGCGTACGAAAGGAGAACATTGAAGGCCAAGAACTTAGGTTCTTGGCCTTTTTTTGTTTGTATGGTTGAATTGTTGCTGGGGACAACATGGGGGACAACAAATAATCATCTTTTCTTTAGTATATCTTCATCTTGCTAATTCCCTTCTTTTTACTTATTTAAAACCATCATTGGTAATTTATTCTAATAGGGGTGTAATTAATAAAT
>DATFMK010000134.1:0-9065 GCA_035267005.1 Balneolales bacterium | reverse complement strand
CTTTAAGAATAATTTTATAGATAGGGTGAATTTAGTTTAATGTGAGGTTTGGATAAGAATCACAGAGTTGTAATAATTACATTGAGACCTACGAAAATATGACATATCTTGACGACGGACGACGGACCATCGACGACAGAGAGCTGTTTTGATGCCTAAAGCATGATTCCGATTTCGAACTCATGATGATAATACGGTTCTTCAGCATAAAAATGTTTAATTACTATCAGAGCATTTCTCTGTCGAGGCTGTGAAAAAATATAAGTCAAATTCAATTGCTTTAAATATTTAGGTGTTTCGCTCAATTTCGCTCTACTTACCCACTCTCATTCTCCCGAAAGTATGCGGGACAAGTTCTCCCTTTCCCAGATAAATCCGCGACAGGGAGAGAGACTCTTCAACGAAATTAAAAAACAATTAAAATATTAAGGTGCTTTGTCGCTTACATTGTTATTTTTTCACAACCTTTGTCGTCTGAAGTCGGTGGTCCTAAAATAATCTCCTTTAACAGTTACGTTTTATTAAGTAGATAGACTATAAGCTTAAACGAACTTCACGTTAGTTCAGATCTTTCACGGCCGGAAACGACTTTTTTATTTCTTCTTTTAAGAATATAATTCAGGAAGGCTTTGCTAAAAATGGGGTTTTGTTCAAGATAAAAGATTGAGAGACTTCGAAACCCTATAATATTTATTATATCCGATGATCTTGAAATCGTGAAAATACGGACATTGGACAAAAGAGCGGTTTTGCATAACCTTCTCCAGATAAATTTCTTATTCTCAGAACTAAAATCACGGCAACAAACAATAATTAAATGATAGTTACTCAAAAAAACGCCGAATATTATCAATGGGGTGATCATTGCGAAGGATGGCAATTGCTTAAACAGCCGAAAGTGAGTGTGATACAGGAACGAATGCCCTCGGGTACACAAGAAATAAAACACTATCATAATCAAGCCGAACAATTTTTCTTTGTGTTGGAAGGAAAACTTTTAATTGAAATTGATGGTAAAGAATATAATCTGAATCCTAAAGATGGATTATATATACCTCCTAAAACCAAACATCAGGTTAAGAATATTTCTGAAAAGGTAGTGGAATTTTTAGTCGTATCCGCACCTCCAAGCCACAGGGATCGTATTGTAGATCTATAGAATTTAGATATTTTAGCGTTTTTAAAGATTTTTGTACAACTTTGCGATATCTGCAGGTAAAATTTTGACCGGGTTATTTTTCCTTAGACAGTGCAAACTTTGTCAACTATCATTCTTTAACTTTTTAGGATATGTGGAAAGTTGTTTGCAGCATAATTCTTTTTTATCAAAAACCATATTACTGGATCTTCACAGCTTGTTGGGTTTTATTGTGCGTAAGTGAGTGGGGCCACAGTTTTTTTACACGAGATTCCGGTAAGGGACCTAAGAATAAATATTCAACGGCATTGATCTACATTGGAGTTGCTCTACTTATTTTTATCGGGTATACCGGGTATATAGTTCCCTCTTATCTGACCTATAATAACCTTGCCTTTCCACTGTTTGTATTAGGTGTAGTAATCGAATTAACCGCATTAGTCCTTCGTTGGATTTCGATATACATTATGGGAGGTTCTTTCTCCAGAAAAATCAGAGTAGGGGGGAATCAAAAAATCATTAAATCGGGTCCCTTCGCCGTTATCAGACATCCAAATTATCTCGCAGGCTTGTTGATGTATCTCAGTTTCGGATTTATTTACGGAACCTGGGTTTCGTTATTTTGCGCTATTCTGCTGGGACTCTTAGTTTACCTATATCGTATTAATGTGGAAGAAACGTATTTAAGAGAAAATCTGGATGGCTATGAGGCTTATTGTCAGGAGGTCAAGTATCGGTTAATACCCTTTATTTATTGAGATTTTGTGTATCAGCCAGAAAACAATGAAACATCAAAAAAAAGAAATTTTAGATCAGTTTTCCAAACAAGCAAACCGGTTCGCTCATGCCGAAGCTATCAGTGATAAACGGGCTCTTGATTTGCTTTTAACCGCAACTAATGCCAATGTCAAAGATACGGTACTTGATATCGCCTGCGGACCCGGGATTGTAACTTGTGCTTTTGCCGAGAAAACGCGTCACGCGACTGGTATTGATATCGTTCCTGCTATGATTGAACAGGCCCGTTCCTTGCAAGAAAAGCGGAAACTTAATAATGTCTCATGGAAAACCGGTGATGTTACCACGTTACCATTTGAGGATGCTTCCTTTTCAATTGTTTCTTCACGCTATTCATTTCATCATCTGGAAAATCCTGGAAAAGTACTCAGCGAGATGAAAAGAGTCTGTAAACCAAATGGCAATATAGCATTGATCGATGTGATCGCATCAGAAGATCCCGAGAAAGCCGAACGATTCAATGATATGGAAAAACTGCGGGATTCATCGCACGTACGAGCATTGCCCCTTTCAGAAATGAAATTACTTTTCAGTGAAACCGCATTGTCATCTCCTAAAATCACCTATTATAAATTGAAACTTGAACTGGAAAGTTTTTTACAACGATCCTTTCCGAAAGATAAAGATGAATTCAAAATACGATCTCTTATTCAGGAAACGATTGAAAATGATCAGATGGGTATAGACGCTTACTATGAGGAAAATTCCATCATGTTTACCTACCCAATAGCCATTTTGGTGGGTTCCAAAGGTAGTTGATTACGTGAAGTCTACTTATAAAATGAAGTTTGAAATTCCTGATATCACTTATGCTATTCCCCTTTCACATCTCAGAATCCATTAATTTTTTTATCAATTGCTTTTTGTTAACTTAATTGTAACAAAAGTTATTACAATTATGAATAATACACGTTTTGCGATCGCTATACATATTTTGACACTTTTAGCTTACACTGATGCTAAATGGCTTCCTTCTGAACATATAGCGGGAAGTATCAATATTAATCCAGCTATGGCCCGTAAAGAAATCAGCAACTTACAAGAATATGGGCTTGTAGAAAACAGAGCCGGTAAATATGGAGGCAGTAAATTAGCCAAACCTGCTGCGGAGATCAGACTCTCTGATATTTATAAAGCTGTTAATCCAACACCGGCTTTAGGATTTCTTCGAGAAGGTCCGAATCCCAACTGTCCGGTAGGGAGACAAATTAATAAACATATGTTAGAATTAAACAAAACAACAGAAATTGCTATAATTAATGAGCTTAGCAGACAAACGCTGGCAGATTTCTGTCTTCATTTCTGGTAATTTTTTTAAAACTAATTGTAACAATCATTATTACATTATAATCCTAACTTAAATATTTTAGAACTATGAACATTGCAATCATTGGATCTTCGGGATTTGTTGGCACTAATTTAGTAAACGAAGCCATACGAAGAGATCATAATATAACAGCCATTTCACGACATACGGACAAAATTCCCTCCGATAGTAAATTGGTCACCACTAAATCAGTTGACGCATTTAATGTCGATGGACTTTCCAAAGTGTTAAAGGGACATGATGCCGTACTAACCGCTTTTCACCCGGGTCGGAATGATCCGGATCAGTATGATAAGTATACCCAGGGACATCAGGCCATTCAAGAAGCTATTCAGAAAGCTAATGTGGAGCGCTGGTTGTTAATTGGAGGCGCCGGCAGCCTTTATATTGATACCAATAAACAGTTAGTGGACACACCCGGGTTCCCGAAAGACTTCAAAGTAGAAGCAACAGCAGCCCGGGATTATCTGGATATGCTAAAAAAAGAAAAAGACCTTAAATGGACCTATTTGAGTCCGGCTATCTTAATGCACCCAGGCATCGATACTGGTCGAACCGGCAACTATCGCAAAGGCACGGATACTCCGGTTTTTGATGAAAACGGGAAAAGTAAAATATCAGGAGAAGATCTCGCCGTGGCATTATTGGATGAATTGGAGAATGGCGATTTCATTCAAAAAAGATTTACAGTAGCCTATTAACCGGGATTATTCACCAAGAGATTTTGTTGTGTCCCGAAAGCTTTCGGGATTAAAAATGTGTATGAAACGTAAAAGGGTACATTGATTAAGCATTTTTAAATTCCACGCAGAGCACGGCAACATTTCGCAGCTCTTTTTAGACTCCTCAAATTTGAGGATAACTTTATTTTTACAAGTTATTGTTCTTTCAATATGATAGGTATTGATTCTTGTAGCTTACGTGAATAATTCGGGTTAACGTACTCTTATGATTTACATGATTCCAGAATCCTTGCCGAAATCCTTTTTTTATGCTCCGCATGCCATATTCAATTAGTATTAAAATTTGATTTTAGGAAATATCTAAATCAGTAGATCTTACCCAAAATCCCACCCATTCACAGCAAAATAACTTGTTAAAAGATCATTGAATTAGCTTGTCTAATAACCTTTAAAAAAAAATTAAATTTTCTCCAGATTAAACAATAATTCATCTTTCAACCTCCGTCTTCTGTTACCCATCTTCCATTTTCCTTAAATCATAATTTTAATCATCCATTTAATGGCGAAGAAGATATAACATTTATAAAATCACTTTTTTATATTAAGTGTCGTTATGACCATTTGGGTTCTGCCTGCAATGAGTATTCCAATATTTTGGGTGGATTGCACCTATACCCGACCATAAAACATAAATGAATAACGAACACCGACAATTAATGAAAAAGCTATTATTTCTCCTATCGCTTCTCTTATTCATGGCATGCTCACGCGGCATGCAGTTGAAAACATATCCCGCAAACGATCAACATGTTCGTATCATGGGACGACACCTGGTCACCCAAAACGGCGCGGTTAAATTCGGAGCATCCGGTGTCACCTTTTACATGACATTTCGCGGGACACGTCTGGCTGTAGATCTGCATGATGAATTTCGCGATTCCACAAGTTATAACTGGTTTGATGTAAAAGTTGACGGCAGTCCCGTACATGAATTCCGTACCCGCATGGGTAAGACACATTACGTTTTAGCCGATAGTCTGAAACCGGGGGTACATACGTTAGTCTTTTGCAAAGCCACGGAAGGTCAAAACGGACATAACGAGTTGGTCAACATTCAGACTAATAAGCTTTTACAGGCGGCTTCCCTTCCTAAAAGGAAAATCGAATATATCGGAGACTCTATCACGTGTGGATTTGGCGATGACACCCTTCATTATGCCTGCGGTAAAGGACATTGGTTCGATCACACCAATGCGTGGTACGCTTACGGACCACGTCTCGCCCGTCGTCTTCATACGCAGTGGATGCTTAGTTCTGTGTCGGGTATAGGGATGCATCGAAATTGGAATAATTACAGTCCTGTTATGCCGGATGTTTACAACGGAGTCTATATGGAATACACTAAAAATCCGGTACCATGGAATTTTAGTGAGTATACACCCGATTTGGTCGTCATTGCTTTGGGGACTAATGACTTTTCCAAAGGTCCCGGTAAAAAGCCTCGACAGAAACTCGATGGGAATGCTTTTGTTAAGGATTACACCAAATTTGTAGCCCGGGTACATAAAAAATATCCCAGTGCAAAATTTATGCTAGCCAACAGTCCGATGTTCGGTCATCCCAAAAACAAAATTCTGGAAGGTTATCTACAACGAGTCATAAAAAATACTAAAGCAACTGGTGACAGCGCGATTGCTCAATTCGATTGGCAGAAAAAGTACAATCATGGATGTGACGGACACCCCTATATGAATCAGCAGGCTATGATGGAGCAGCAGTTACTGCCCAAAGTCCGTAAGTACATGGGCTGGTGATTCCTGGTGTTAAACGTTGAGATTTGAGTTTTGAGATGATTGCAGGAATTCGATTTTTGTTAATTGGATTTCTGCCTTTTCATTATAAAAAAGACATCTTATTAATGTTGCAGGATACATTTATTCTTTACAGAACATCTTGAGAAGGCTTCGCAAAACCGTTCTTTTGCCCAATATCTGCATTTTCACGACTTCGAAATCCTCGAATCCCGAAAGCATTCGGGATGCTGCGGTTTCGAAGTCGTTCAAGCTTTGATCTTGAACAAAATCCCCGGTTTTGCATAGTCTTCCTTGATTCGATTTGTCCGATTATTAATCGTCATTTATTAATTTTTTTGCATGACTAAAGTCGATATATCTATTCTTGATGGAGTCCCGCAGACATTGCTCATTCCATTGATGGGACGAGCCCTGGAATCCCAAAAGAGAGATGGGATATTAAATGATCCAAAATCGGTAAGCATTTTTAATCAAATTGATTATGACTTTGATAAATTTAATAATCCGTCTTTGCAATCAAGTCTGTTTCGTACCGTCGTTCGAACGACTATCATCGATCACCTTGTTCTGACTTTTTTTGAAGAACAATCATCGGCTACAATTATTGAAATCGGCTGTGGATTAAACACCCGTTTTGAGCGATTGGATAATGGCAAAATCCAATGGTTTGATCTGGATGTTCCGGAAGTGTACAACATCTGGAAGAAGTTTTTTGTCGAGACTGACAGGCATCACTTCTTAGCGACATCAGCGTTTGACGAGGATTGGCTTAGACAAGTAAAAACTAAAAGTCAGGGACCTTATTTTTTCATTTCCGAAGCATCCGTCACATATTTTTCAGAACAAAAAGTTAAAACTCTATTCACGAATCTTCATAACGATTTCCCCGGGAGCCATTATTTATTCGATGCGGCTTCACCCGGATTTTTGAATGATCAGAAAAAAAGTTCTATCTCGAGAAAATATTTTAACGCTCATTATAAATGGTTTTTAAAAGATCTTGATACCCTAAAAACATGGCTTCCGGAAATGAAAATTCTAAAATCAATTAATCTTGAACGACCAGATGAACCGTTTGCTTCTCTTTATCCACAAAATTTCATCCCTCATAAACAGGGGGCTCATTTAAATTTAGTACAGATCTGAAACGGGAATCGGTATTTTTCATCATTTCGTTTCATGCTATTTTCTCATCCTCCCAGAGGCTTTATTAAGATTTAGGATCATATTTACATTCAATCTGCCCTAAACGTAAATTTTTGTTTTTCATTCATTAATCATTTTTACAATTTCAAAATAATTGGTAAGTAGCTTTCTTTGCTGATCTTCTAAGGCAATAAATGGCTTTATATTAAGTAATACATATAGATTAGGGAACGAACTTATTTACATCTGATTCTGAAAGTAAATATTTGATAAAAGACACAAATACGATACAGATGGCCCATATTTGTATCGATACTCTTGTATTTTTATAGGCAAATATCTATTTGGCGAAATACCTTTCCTTGTTTTTTATTAATCTCTGGCAATCATTATTTATGAAGCTACGCTACAATCTGTTAATCTTAATATTCTCAATTATACCATTGTCTTTATTGGCATCACCTGGTGCCAAAGACTCAACGGCCATTCATGCACCCAAGAACAGAATTAAAGTTTACATAGATTGTCCCAGTTGCGACATTGGTTATATCAAATCACATATTAAATTTATCAATTATGTTCGCGATAACACCGTAGCAGATATATATCTTCTTATACGACGCGTTGGTACGGCAAGCGGCGGACATGATTATACATTGAGATTTATTGGAAGACATAAATATGCTGATAAAAGAGATACGTTGCAGTATATCTCCAACAGTACCGATACCCGGGATGATGAAAGAAAAGGCCTGGTTAAACGTATTAAGATCGGACTAGTACCATTTGTACTCAACACTAACATTGCCAAGTATCTAAATATTCGATATTCAAAATCGGGATCAGTCGTTCAGCCTAATAATAATGACCCATGGAATCACTGGGTCTTTCACATCGATGCCGGAACGTATATCAGCGGACAAAAAACGCATAAGCATTTTTCCTTAAATTCTTCTCTTTCTGCAGAAAGAATAACGAATTTATGGAAGATCCGATTTCACACTAATGCGCATTATAACAGAGATAAGTACGTCTTTTCTGATGGTACCAAATCCCGGACGCAACAAAAGAGTGAAAATTATTATGGATTGGTTGCCCGGAGCTTAAGTCCACACTGGTCGCTCGGAATGTATTCCAATGTAAACTCTTCGACCTATAATAACATCGATCTTTCGGTGGGTGCGAGTCCGGCTGTGGAATTCAATATTTTCCCCTACGCGCAATACTCACAGCATGAATTGAGTTTTCGCTATCAGATCATTCCCTATTACAACAAATATTCCCATGAGACGATCTATTTCAAGACTTCTCAATTTATAGTTAAACAACAGTTATCAATACATCTCGCACTTATTCAACCCTGGGGTGAGGTAGAAAGTCGAATTACCGGTTCACATATGTTTAACGATTTCAGTAAAAACAGGCTCGATTTTCACGCATCGATCGATGTCAAAATATTCCGCGGATTTTCAATTCATTTCTGGGGGCATTATTCTCTGATCAACGATCAGATCTCATTATCCAATCAAAATGTTTCCAATCAGGATGTACTGCTTAATCTGCGGCAACAGGCAACCTCCTATTCTTACTCGACTTCTGTCGGACTTCGTTATACGTTTGGATCGATCTATAATAATATTGTGAATACGCGATTTTAAAGTGGCTTGAGCACTAAAAGTTTAGAGTATTTAAAGTTGATAGAACTAATACGCATTTTTAAAAGGTTTTCAACTAACCAATAAGCAAAAATTGATGAAAGATTAACCACAGAGCAAAGCGTGATCGAGCACGAAGATCACAGAGAAGAAACCATCTGATATCCGGCATTCTGTATCTTGAATCCGGTTTTCTGCTCACGCTTTCATCGATTGCCCCAGGGGAAGAGATTCAATGACTTCGATGACGGGATTGGGATTGGCCATGATATAGAAATGGAGTCCCGGAACGCCCCGATCGAGTAACTCAATGCATTGCTTGGTACACCATTCAATTCCGATATCCCGAACGTGATCGGGATCTTCCGAAATAGCTTCTGTCAATTCGTTTGGCAAATTGATATGGAAAAAACTGGGCAGCGATTTCAAATGTCGAACAGTAGTAATAACTTTGAGTCCGGGTACAATGGGAACATTAATATCCGCAGCCCGGCATCGGTCAAC
>DATFMK010000133.1:0-3208 GCA_035267005.1 Balneolales bacterium | reverse complement strand
TCCGTTTTTATTAATAAATTCCATTTCGTGAACTTCAACTCTGAAAAGAATTAGCAATTCGTTGTAATGTTGATTGTAAATATAGGGTGTTCCTGTTATGTTTGCGATTCCCCATGTCATATGGTGCCCAAAATCATCTTTTCCCCAATTTTCATAAAGACTACCAAAAGGGCCCGCTTCCATGTCAGCTTGTGCCAGTTCTTTTGTTGAATTCCATAAAAAAATGCCTCTAGGATTAAAGCCGCTTTCAAACTGAATTGCTTTATTTGATTCACTGTAAACATAAAAATCGTTAGGAATTACGGCTAACATGGCAACTAAAAGCGTTATGAAGGTTCCTATTATGATTAAGCCGCGATACTCGGAAACGTCTCCCATTAGCTAACCTCCACTAAGAAGTGCGCTAATTTTTGCAGAATATAGTAAAGCAACAATTAAGGCGGCAAATATTAAAAAGAAGTAATCAAGCCAACCTAAAGCAATACTCACAGTTATTCCTAAAAACGCCATAATTACTAACACGATCATTTCTTGGGTGAAAATTGCTGTACAAATAACGAATAGTAACACAACAAAAGCCGATACAAGTATTTCTGCGCTAAATTCAGAAATTGTTAAAGCATCTGCAAGGGCAGATGGTATCGCGCTAAAATCCACTGTCATAAGTAAACTGTAGTTAAGTTTCACTATAAATTATTTGTGTATTAATTAAAAAAAGAAAAAGAGTAGGGAAAATTCCCTAGTTTCTAATTTCTTCTACGAACTTCATTGCTCCGCCGATAATGAACACGATAGGCAAGACTAGGGTAAATATGGTTGTTACGGCGGTTTCCCATCCGGTTGTGTTTGCGGCATATATCTGATCAAGCCCAATAGGTGCGAGAACGGCCATGAGTACGAACCCAACAGCAAGAGCTATAATGCTTTTTGAGGTTGCTTCGGCGCGAACATTTTTGCGGAATCTTTCAAACAGTTTCATTTTTTTCACCTCCACGATTAACCAATTATGTAATGGTTGTTTTGTGATTATATTTAAGTCCTCTTTCACAGTAACTAACCGGTATAAATGAAGGCCTCCATTCATAAAAAGCAGAACTCCTAAAGAACTTAATGAAATCATTAAAAGGTAAAGTGGAGTTGTGCCTAAGTTTGGTTGTTCAAGATTTAAAGCATATTTTCCGCCTAGTTCATAGCAGCCGTAACCAAAAAGCATTTTAGCAATACACATTTCGGCGCGAGTCATGAAATAAGGTTATTTTATCTTATTTTAAGGTTTACTATAGCAAAAATTAAATACTTAAAAAATACACTTAAAATCATGTCTTCTTTAAAGAAACATAAAGAAAAAGTGTTAATCATTGCCGGAAATACTGTAATAAAAAAGAAAAAATGTGTTGTTGATGGAGACCGCGTAATTATTGAAAAACCAAACAGGGGACGTGGTAATATTGGATGGACGCCCTCCTTTAAGTCAACAGATTTTAAATACAAACGAAACATTTTTGGAATTTTGAAAAGACACTTGGAAATTAAACAAGACGCAAAAAAGTTCATTCCTTTTGGTGCCGCAACCGTTGATGTTCCTACCTGTTCACGAAAAGACATTGAAGAATACGGAAACGCTAAAGTAATTTCCAAGTCTGGAATGACCCAAAATGAACTGCAAGTACCAATCGTTTTGTATTTGCTTATTGGCGGCGTTCTTATTTTGCAGTTGTTATCCTTTTTGATGTCTCAAGGCATGGTTGTGTTACCCCAATGAGTGAATCCACTGAAACGCAGCCAACTAACCAAATTACAAACGACGACTTGGACCTTTTAGCAAAATTAATGAACGCTTTAGAAGGAAAATCGCCTAATCCTCCAGATGAAATAATTACAAGTCTCACAAACCCTCATAACATTCTTGAAAGAACACGGTTTCCAACTCACCCTATTCTACAAAAAAACGTTTATTTGCGGTTAGTTGCTTTGAAACACCCCGAATTAAGCGCATTTAAACAATGGGCAAACTATGAAGCCGAAGCCATGATTAGTTACAAGGGTGAAGGCCGTAAGGAATGGGTTGAACAACGCAGAAACGCAACATTGCAGGAACAGGGAACGGTTATTGGCTCTTTAACTCAGGGATCGCCACAGGTTCAACCTAAACGGCGATTTTGGCAAAGAGGAGAAAAACAAGAAAAATCGGAGTTTGTAAACCAATGAAAATAAAAATTTTTGGTAAAAAAACGTCAGAAATGACAGATAAAGAACTGGACGATCATATTACAACTCAAAAAACTGTTTGTATATTAATTATAGTTTTATCTCTTCTTTCTTTTGGTGAAGTGTTTGTTTTTAGTTTGTTGCGTCACTCTTTTACGGCGGGCGTTTCCTTTTTTGCTACTCTTGTTTTACTTGCAGATATTGTCACTCTGTTATCGTGGAAATGGGCAGTTGATGAAAAACGGTTTAGGAGGCTAGAACGGTGAAAATTGACTTTTCCGAAGAAATAACCTTAACAAAATGGGGATTATTACAACTAATCTTAATTTTCCTCGCCATTGGAGCCGGAGCAACTTTACTAAATAACCTGCTAGGATTCTTATTTGTGGGTGTAACTGTTCTAGTATTTGCTTTTCCAATATTAAATAAAGTATTTGGAGAAAAAAAAGATGCCCCTACGTAAAGTTTTATTGATTCCCCTTTTTCCGGTAATTGTAATAATTTGGGTGATTGGGTGCGTTTTAGCCCAAGAGTAACAAAAATTTTAGCGGAGCTAGAACAAAAACAAAAATTCTGGGGAAACATAGCAATAATGGAGCTGAAACAATATGAAAGCAGATAATCTTTATGAAATAAAACAAAAAATAAGCATGAGCCAAAAAATAGTCAAAAAAGACAAGACATATGGACTATTCAGCGGAGCCGACTTAACTACTTCCCTAACAATCGCAAAACTAAAAACCGCACTAGAATTAAACTTAATAAAAGAGTCGATCCTAACAAAAACAGCCCTAACATTACTAGACTACAAAAGAAAAGCCTATTTTAGTTCTACATGTACAGAATTAACAAAGTTGGGATTCATACTTGGAGACCCAAGAACAACAATTAGTGCCACTGAATGAATTCTTTGACATGACCGAAGGCAAACGGTCAGACATTTCACCCTTATTTATTGCACTACTCAAACGCCTCTTTCGTATGCAAGACAGCACCTTCG
>DATFMK010000132.1:0-4006 GCA_035267005.1 Balneolales bacterium | reverse complement strand
TGTTTCTGCGAAGATTTTATTTCGAACTCACATTAATTACTACTTCCTGTTTGTATAAATATGCGCTTTACCCGATTCACCTACTTCATTAACCCGAATTATTCGGGTTAATACCATTCCCTTTCATATCAGAACCTCTGTAATATAACAGGGAAAGTTGTTTTAAAAATCAGTTACGTGATTGAATCATCTGTATAGCCTGACGCGCCGCCTGCCGAATGCGTCCGTCGGGTTCCACTTTTATACGTTTTTCCAATAATGGAATCGCCGATCGATCGCCAATTCGTCCCAATCCATATATGGCATCACTCCGTACCCATATGTAAGGATCATTCAGGTATTTTTTTAGCAATTGTAAGGTTTCTTGTTTTCCCGGTTCAAGTGAAATCAATGCGGATACTGCCGGCACCCGTAAATTATTGGGTTCTCCATATGCCGAAAACTTGACCGCTTCCCGATAAGCCCATTTTTTATCGATGTGAGTCAGAGCACGTAATGCATGCAATCGAATCACATTGCTATGGGATGGCGTTTGTAATGCTTTTCGAATATAGGAACGCGATTTCTTCGGACTGATTTCGGCAAGTGAAAATAAAGCTACCGCGCGAATATAATAATTTTTACGTTTCGAATATTGTTGTTCCATCATACGAACCAAATCATTGCCATTGAAATGACCAAGAGCACTTAAAACAGCCGCCTGAACACGTTTATCCGAATCTTTTGCTGCGGTTATCAATTCATTTTTAACAGAAGCGTCACGATGATAATGTGCCAGTAAATGGGCACATCGTTCCCGAACGCCATAAAACGGATCGTTTTTTAAGGCTTGTGCTAATGCATTGATCACACCCTGATTATTAATACCCGATAATTGATTGGCCGCCCATAGACGTCCGACCACATCCTGATCATGTTTGAGCTGATATTCCAGCTCCGTTACCGGTTTTTGGAAATGCACTTCATCCAAAAGCCAGTGCCCCTGATCAAAATTTACCATCAACGGTTGTTCTGCAATATTTTTGAAGGTATAAGTATTCCTCTTAGATTTGATCCATATTTTTTTCTCCATTTTCCCTTCCGGTGTTACAATTTGAATATTCACGGGCATCTTGTAAACCGGGGTCAGGCTGTCCACTTTCTGAACCTGATTGACCTGCATGGTAACTGTCCGATGACTATCATCATATTTATAATGAACATCGAATACCGGATGTCCGCCTTTGTACAGCCATTCCTTAAAAAACCAGTTCATATTATAACCGGTGGCCTCTCGAATAGCGTTGGCAAAATCATGCGTATCAGCGTTTTGGAATTTAAATTTTTCCGCGTAATGATGAATCGCTTTTCGAAACAAAGCATTTCCTAAAAAACCACGTAACATATGTAACATTGAAGCACCTCGTTGATAAATATACGTGTTAAACATATCCACCGGAGCATGATAACGATGATAAACCGTAGGCTGTCTGTGGCGATTATCTGCCCGGATAGCAGCCTGATGATTGTGATACATTTCATACCGAAAAGCTGTTTTGCCTAAATAATGACGAGTGTAGAGCGCTTCAAAATAAGTCGCGAATCCTTCATTCAGCCAAGATTGTGCCCACGACCGGCAGGTAATCATATCCCCAAACCATTGATGCGCCGATTCATGCGCGATCAGACTCGTACTGTTCACCTGCGGCTCGGCATTCAGACCATGAAGCGTGCCGTCTTCCAATGTGATAGCAGTGACGTTCTCCTCACCACCCCAAATGAAATTAGAAACGGTGGTAACCGCCAGTTTTTCCCACGGATACGGAACACCGGTATAATTAGCATAGAATTTCAGTATGTCGGGTTCTTTAGAAAAATTACGTTTGATCTTATCTCCATATTTCGGATCTGAATAAAAATAGATGGGGATCTTACCGAAATTCGTTTCAAACTTGTTGAATTTGCCGGCAATGACTGAATTCAGATAAACAACATGTGGTTTCGATTCCACCCAATGAAACACCTTTTCATGCTTTGATTTCAGTGTCTTCACATTTTTCAGAGCGCCATTCGAAATCACCTTCCAACTCTCGGGAACCGTAACGATCATTTCGCTTGTCGAAAAATCATCGGGATAATCATGGCAGGGATACCAATACCGGGCATCCTCCATTTCACTTTGACTCCAAACCTCGGGACTGCGCTTCGGATATCCTTTGTCCGGTGTGATAAATGTTAACCCTCGTTTAGGTTGTGTGTAATAATCGATCGAATAGGTAAGTGTATCCGTCAAACCGTAAGGATGTCCCAGTGCAATCGTCAAAATATTGCCATTATACCGGTATTTCAACGATTTCCCATTCATTTGGATACTTCGGATCTTCATATCCACCGCATTCAGATGCAGTGAATCCATAGGCATCCGCAAGGGAACAATAGTCTCGGTAGCTTCGCCCGTCACCGATTTTTGTGACATATTGAATTGCAACTGCAGTTTCAGATGAGTCATATGAAATTCCCGGTTGGGAGCATGTTGCACAGGTGGCAACTTTTGGGCGTAAACCGAAGAGGAAACAAAAATCAGTAGAGCAAAAGTCAATAGTTTTTTCATCATACCTATTCTAAATTCAGGATAACAATGGTCGAATATAGCTTGAAAATAGTAATTTGGAAAGATAGCTGGTTTTCTCTTTACATAAAAAATTGTTTTAAAGCTGGCTAGGACATACCATGAAATGTATCAACTCAAAAAATAGCCTGTTGTATAATATTGCGTTTCTCGTAAATTTATAAATATGAGAGACGTAACGTTTTTTATATTCATCAGCTTAATCGGCTTTCTGCCATTACGAGCACAAACCAATCAACCAACGGTCAATGTAATTGAGATTGATGGCGCCATTGGTCCTACAACCTATTCCTATATTTCGCGTGGGATCCGGTTATCAGAAGAAGATCGAGCACAATGCCTTGTCATTGAAATGGATACACCGGGCGGATTGCTGGAATCCACCAAGGATATTGTTAAAGCGATTCTGGCATCGAAAGTACCGGTTGTCGTTTATGTTGCACCACAGGGAGCCACGGCTGGGAGCGCCGGAACGTTTATAACCCTTGCCGCTCACATCGCCGCCATGGCCCCGGCGACCAACATCGGTGCCGCACATCCGGTGCAAATGGGTGGTGGACAAGTGGACAGCGTGATGCAGGAAAAACTGCTCAATTACTCAGAGAGCTATATTGAAAGTATCGCCAATAAAAGAAATCGCAATGTAGAATGGGCCAAATCATCTGTTCGGGAAAGCTCGTCTATCACAGCTGATGAAGCATTAAGGCTGAATGTTATCGATGTTATTGCTAACGATATCCCGGATCTCTTAAAAAAGATTAATGGCAAAAAAGTAAATGGATTTGTTCTCAATACACAAAATGCTAAAATCGTACCTATTAAACAGACGCAAAGCGAACAATTGTTGCAATTTTTATTCCGTCCCGAAGTCATGTTTATTTTGATGATCGTGGCCATTTATGGCATTTTGGGTGAAATCAGCAATCCCGGAGCTATATTTCCAGGTGTTACCGGGGCCATCGCCCTGATACTCCTACTTTATGCTGTAGCGGCCATGCCGGTCAATATTGCCGGATTCGCACTCATCACATTGGCCATTGTTTTGTTTGTTCTGGAAGCCTTCACCCCAACATTCGGATTGCTAACAGCCGGAGGTGCGGTCGCGTTTATACTCGGTTCTTTCATGCTGTTTGAAGACCTGCCACGGATGTTTCAATTATCATGGACGTTTCTCATACCCGCAACCGTTCTTACGGTTCTGTTTTTCGTATTTGTAGTCAGTGCTGGAATCCGATCTCAATTCATGAAAATAAAATCGGGTAAAGAATCCATGATTGGTGAAGAAGCGACCGCTCTGACTGATGTGGATCAACATGGGGGACGTGTTTTCATCGAGGGGGAGAATTGGCAGGCAACAAGTTTCAAATTGATTAAAGTTGGTGAAAAATGCCGGGTAAT
>DATFMK010000131.1:0-7557 GCA_035267005.1 Balneolales bacterium | reverse complement strand
ATCCAATGTACGGCCTGTATAGATGCCTGCGATAATGTGATGGACAAGGTCAAAAAACCTCGCGGACTCATTCGCTATTCTTCGTGGAATGGTATTTTGAATCATGATAAAAAACCGCGTTTTACGGCGCGAGTGATGGCTTACACCGTAGTTCTCTTGATTCTTGCGACGCTGTTCACGGGATTATTATTCAGCCGCAGTGATACCCAAACTATTATTTTACGCGCTCCCGGCGTGCTTTATCAACAATTACCGAATGGTGATTACAGCAATATTTACAATCTCAAACTCATCAACAAAACGTATGATGAGAAAAAAGTAGACTTGAAGTTGCTCAATCCTGTTGGTGGAAATATCACGATCATCGGTAAATTGGATCCCGTTCCCCCACAGGAAATCCTGGAAGGACGCTTTTTTGTCGCTTTGCCCAAAAACGTACTCAAACCGGAACTCACACAAATCGTCATTGGCGTCTACACCGACGGCAAATTAACCGACAAAATAAAATCATCCTTTATTGGTCCCGATAAATTATAACAGGAAATGCTCTCATGTCTGAATCAAAAAAGAAGGAAAAATTCAAATTGCACTGGGGATGGGGATTATTCATCGCCTATACTCTTTTCGTAATCGTTACCGTTTGGTTCGTTTTCTTCACCACTCATCAGGATGAAGATTTGGTTACGCAGGATTATTACGAAAAAACGCTGACTTACGAACAACATATCGATGAACAGCGGCGTGCTCTCAAGCTCAAAGATCCGGTTACCTGGAAACTGGACAGTCATCATACCAATATCACATTTAATTATCCGGTGGCGGGAGTCAAAGGACAGATCCTGTTTTATCGTCCGTCTGATGCCAGGCTGGATAAAAAGATCTCCATAACTCCGGACGGAAAGAATAGGCAGGAAATATCCCTTCGTTCATTTGACCGGGGATTATGGGAGATCAAAGTGAATTGGAAAGCCAACGGCAAAACGTATTACCAGCAGGCACGTTTGGTTTTAAACAATAATTCCTAATATGATCTGGACCGGCTTCTTAATAGGATTATTTGGCAGTTTTCATTGCATCGGGATGTGCGGTCCGATAGCTATGGCGCTGCCCGGCTCCAATCAATCACGTTCAAGAGTCATCATCAACCGGGTGATTTATAACCTTGGTCGGACCATTTCTTACTCAATGCTTGGAATTTTAATGGGATTGATCGGAAAACAAATATCACTGGCCGGTTTTCAACAGATTCTCTCCGTCATAATTGGTATCTTTATACTGACATATACGCTGATACCTTTCCGTTTCGGTTCGAGATTACTGGAACTGTCGGGTTTTCAACGTATTATTTTGAAAATACAACATACTATCGGAAGACTTTTTAAGTTAAATAATCAGTTTGCTATGGTGGCCATTGGAATGTTAAACGGCTTGCTGCCATGCGGACTTGTTTATGCCGGATTAGGCGGTTCGTTATTGACCGGATCCGTTTCCGGTGGTTTTGTTTTTATGATTTTATTTGGATTTGGAACGATGCCTTTGATGCTGTTGACCTCATTGATCCCCCATTTTGCCGGCTTCAAATTAAGAAGACGCATCAATCGCTTTATCCCTTATGCGGCAGCTATTTTGGCTATACTATTCATATTAAGAGGCTTATCACTTGGTATTCCATACGTCAGCCCAATTCTGCCACATACCGGTACGGCGATTCAACAGGTTCACAGTCATCCGTTGCATCCATGACTTTTAGCTATTAAACAATTATGACAAATTTAGATGTAAATATTGACCTCGTAAAAAAATACAATGTACCGGGTCCCCGGTATACGTCTTATCCTTCGGCTTTATATTTTTCCGAAGATGTCAATCAAGAGAAAATTTTTGATCAGATCAGGAGCAATAATGAGACGAAGAAACCCATTTCACTCTATTTTCACTTGCCGTTTTGTTATTCACTCTGCTGGTTTTGCGGTTGTACTCAGGTAATCACCAAAAACCAGGACAAAGGTCCGGTTTATATGGAATATCTCGATCGCGAGATGAAACAGATGGATCACCTCATCAACAATGAACGGTCTACCGTTCAAATGCACTGGGGCGGCGGAACGCCAACGTTTTTACTGCCAGATGAAATTAGGAGATTAGGTGATATGATTCATTCTCATTTTAATTTCACGCCTGATGCCGAAGTCAGTGTGGAAGTGGATCCACGTCGTTTGACCAATGATCACGTGAAGGCGCTTCATTCAGCCGGATTTAACCGGGCGTCATTAGGCGTTCAGGATGTGAATCCCGAAGTGCAAAAAGCCGTTCACCGTATTCAATCGGATGAGCAAAACGAAAACACCATAAAATGGCTTCGTGAAGAAGATTTCGAATCCATCAACATTGATCTGATTTACGGATTGCCCCATCAAACTGCCGAATCATTTGATAAAACCCTGGATGCTGTACTGGCTTATGATCCGGATCGATTCGCTGTTTTCAATTACGCTCATGTGCCATGGGTGAAACCCGCCCAAAAATTACTGGATGCCGATGCGTTACCCGCTCCCGAAGAAAAACTGGCAATGTTAAAACTCATCATTGAAAGACTGACCCGTTCGGGTTATGTGTACATCGGTATGGACCACTTCGCCAAAGTAGATGATGAATTGACGATCGCCCAGCACAACAAAGAATTGCAGCGTAATTTCCAGGGGTACAGCACCTACGCCGGTACAGATATTTATGCTTTCGGAATGTCGTCCATCTCTCAGGTTGAAGATGTTTATTATCAGAATACCAAGGATTTACAGGATTATTATGATCGGATTGATGCCGGTGAATCGCCCATTTTTAAAGGATATATTCTGAGCGAAGACGACCGTATTCGCCGGCAAACGATCATGCAGCTCATGTGCGATATGGAATTGAATTTCGACGAGATGTCCGAAAAGTTGAATATCGATTTCAAAGATTATTACCACCATGAGTTGGATACCTTCGATGATATGGAAAATGACGGTTTGTTGACGATTGATGATAATGGACTCAAAGTTACCCCAAATGGCCGGTTATTCATTCGCAATATCGCCATGAAACTCGACGCTTACGTCAATAAAAAGAAAACCGCTAATCGATATTCCAAAACGGTTTAGTTTAGCCACAGATTTACGCGGATTTTAGCGGATTTTTGAAGGAACTTGCTATATATATCATGTCACTTTTTTATCTCGTTACGGGGCTCTGCCCGTAATGCGGCTTAGGACGCTTTGCGTCCATTATCGAATTGGTTACGGCCCAGAAGGGAGCTCTTTTAGTTTATTTGAATGATATTATTAAGTTTCGAAATTTTAATAACGTTTTAAAGCCTAAACCACAGAGTGCTAAGCGAAATGTTTTATAAAAGGATTTAAATAGAATTTGGCTTTACAATAATCACATAATTATTGGTGTTTTCCTTTTCTTTTTGTAATGTAACTATATGGAATAACGTATTTTATGAATCAAAGGAGAGAACATGGAAGACCACACCTATAAATTGATTGAACTCACTGGTACGTCAAGCAAAAGTATGGAAGATGCCGTACAAAACGCCCTCACCAAAGCTTCAAAAACGGTTGATGAAATGCGTTGGTTCAAAGTTATAGATACACGCGGACGTATTGATAATGGAAAAGTTTCTCAGTGGCAGGTTACAATTAAACTGGGTTTTACTTTGAAGGATTGAGTTTGATGAGTGCCTGAATAAGTTGAAATTTGTTTAAAAGATCGCAAATCTGAATTCTTATTTTTCAATTCCGATTTTTAAAATTTAACCCCTTTGAGGTTATCGATCTCGTTATTTTTTTACCGGGTTATGACCCGGTGCTATTCAAATTTAAGCCCATTCAGGCTTTTCTGTACCTATTCTTTATTCTTTGTTCTTAATTCTCAATTCTATTTAATATTCGGTGACTCAAATAAAAAAAAGCCACGATTACAATAATCATGGCTTTGAGCGGGAAACGGGATTCGAACCCGCGACCCTCAGCTTGGGAAGCTGATGCTCTACCCCTGAGCTACTCCCGCGAATATATAAGTTCCCTCTGGGATCCCGAAAAATTTCAGGACTGTCAATTTGCTGCTCCCGCATATTCATGTCTATCCGGAAACATTAGATTTAAAATAATCGAAATTCTATCACTCGGCAAGTACTATTAAATCTTAGAAGGCTTTTCAAAACCGTTCTTTTGCCCAATATCTGCATTTTCGCAACTTCAAAATCCTCACATATGGCTAATATGCTGTGGTTCCGAAGTCGCTCAAGCTTTGATCTCGAACAAAAGCCCTGGTTTTGCAAAGCCTTCTCTTATTTCCTAAACTGAATATTTATATGTAAATCCTAATAGCTGTTCCTATATTTATTCATTATAAAAATTTAAGTATTTGCATATGACTTTTTAGATATCATTGGTTTATAAATGGCTGTAAATATAATATTTCATAAACAATAAGGGATTTGTCATATGAAAAAATCAGGCCTCTTTATATTCATTTTTCCAATAACGATATCTGTCGTAATTAGTCAGGTTATGTGCACCCGTTCTCAGGCCAGCAAATCTGAAATAAAAAAACGATGATTGCTCATGGAGAATATTTAGTCATTTTAGGTGGTTGTAACGATTGCCACTCAACTAAAACCATGTCACCTTTGGGACCCATTCCTGATCCCAATCGCATACTTTCCGGATATCCGGCAAATGAATCTGTTCAGCAAGCCAATACAGAAATAGTAACCACAGGTAACGGGATCCTCGCCGGCAAAGATTTTACCTATTATGTCGGTCCCTGGGGGATATCATTCGCTTCAAACCTGACACCGGATAGTACAACGGATATCGGTGTCTGGTATGAAGATATGTTCATTAAAGCACTCAGAGACGGTAAATAACGTGAATTCAATATAATTATAGACTTATTCTGTTTCATATCCACGGTTGAAAGATCTCTCACCGTAAAAGCGGGTTCGAGATGACGCTTTTGAGTGACCTTTTTTAAACATGAATATCATCTTCGCCCATTCGCGTCATTTCGATCGGAGAGAGAAATCTTCAAAGTAACATATTCATTTCAAGACGTTTTTTTGAGATGATTTTATTTCGAACTCACCTTATATATTTGGGAAGTGGAGCCCCCCTTCTTCCCCCCATGCCGTGGCAGGCAATTGGCAAATTGAGTGACAATGACCTAAAGGAACGTGAGGTTTGGATAAGAAAGGAATAAGATCCGCAAAGTTCTAAAAACTTTGCGGATCTTTGAATGTAACTACACGTTTCTCTTCAAGACCAGGCAGTCCCGAAAGCTTTCGCGGACTGCCTGGTCTTTTCTCCTATTGTTAACTCAAATCTCAAATTTATAGAAGGCTATGCAAAACCTTCTTATAAGGAATAAGATTTCCATGAATTGATATTTTTATCATTTTTGACATACAATGGAAACTCTAATACTTCGTCTTAAACAAACCTCACATTAAAGAACATCTTTGTTTATCTTAAATCATTAAACCGGACAGTAATTATATTCCTCACCCAATCCCTCCAAATGAAGGTGTATCGGCATTAGAAAAGAAGTAATCTCACTTTATTAATCTGGATTATTCACCAAGAAATTTGGTCGTGATCGAGGTGAAGTTAAAAAATGTGCATGAAACGTCCCGAACGCTTTCGAGACATTGATTAAGCATTTTTAACTTCAACACAGAGCATGGCATAATTTCGCAGCTTTTTATAGTGTCCTCAAAATGGAGGAACGAGTTAATTTTGTGAGGTATTTTATTTAAAATATGATATGATATGTATTCTTTTTTGTTATTTACGTGAATAATTCAGGTTAAAAAGATTTCACGTTTCAATTTATTATCTCTCATAATTGAAGAGTATCAAGTAGTTTCGTTTATTACATAAACCCTTGTAAGGGAATCGAAACTATTATAAATGATAATATTATGAGTAAGAGAGTACGTGAGATATCTACCGCTGATTTGGTCAAACAAATTAATGATTCAGAAACCGTCCTTATTGATGTGCGTCCATTAGCAGCCTACAACGGCTGGAAATTGAAAAACGAACATCGCGGTGGACATATCCCAAAAGCTAAAAGCATACCTTTGGCCTGGACTCAGTTTATGGACTGGGTGGAAGTTCTGAATGAAAAGAATATTTCCCAAAATAAGACAGTCCTGATTTATGGTTACAATAGTAAACAGGCTGAAAAAATGGCTCACTTTTTGCTGAAAATGGGTTATGAAGATAGCCTCATTTACAATCACTTTGTTGATGAATGGTCATGTAACGAGAAATATCCAATGGATTTTTTACCCAATTATCGCCATTTAGTTTATCCTAAATGGGTTCATCAATTAATAAATGGGGAAAATCCACCGGAATTTAAAAATGACCACTATGTTATTTGTCACTCCCATTATGACATTTATGAGGATTACCAAAAGGGTCACATTCCCAGAGCCATTGCTCTCAATACCCTTGATCTGGAGGAGCCTGAAACATGGAATCGGCGAACCCCTGAAGAATTGAAAGAAAACCTTCAAAAGCTGGGAATTCGTCACGATACTACTGTCATTGTTTATGGACGGTTTTCTTATCCGAAGTTTAACGATCCCTATCCGGGGAAAAGTGCTGGTCACTTGGGGGCATTTCGTTGTGCCGCTCTATTATTATATGCAGGCGTTGAAGATGTACGGATTTTAAATGGTGGACTAAACGCTTGGGAAAATGAAGGATATTACATTTCCACGGAAGCAATCAGTCCGAAGCCTGTGGATAATTTTGGTGTCGATATTCCTGCTCATCCCGAATATATCGTTGATATGTCCGAAGCCAAAGAATTATTAGATTCCGATGATGGAGATCTGGTGAGTGTGCGCAGCTGGGAGGAATATATCGGCAATGAAAGCGGATATCACTATATCGATAAAAAAGGGCGCATACCTGGTGCCGTTTTCGGTAACTGCGGAAGTGATGCCTATCACATGGAAAATTATCGAAATTTTGATTATACCATGCGTGAATATCATGAAGTTGCACAAAAATGGTCCGGAAATAATATCATTCCGGATAAACATATTGCTTTCTATTGCGGCACCGGTTGGCGTGGAAGCGAAGCTTTCATGAATGCATACCTTATGGGCTGGCCTAAAATTTCAGTCTACGATGGAGGCTGGTACGAATGGAGCAGTGATCCCGGAAATCCCATCGGAACAGGAATACCCGAGGAATAATCAACAATTGGAATTGAATTATTAACTGTTTAACGGATCACTGCTCACTGAAATCAACCATGCATCATTCCGGGGTGTTTCGATGGTTCGGTTACCTTTTGCTTGGCTTTTTCATCCTTTCGGTTGAAATAGTAAAAGACGGCAATCATAAATAATACCGATGCCAAAAATCGCTCTTCCGCAGGTGCCGCTACACTTAAAAGTACCGGAAATAGAAGAAGTGCGGCGTGTAAAGTTCCAACCAGATAAAGGGAACGAACCCGATAATACATATAGCCAATGCCTAAATAAAGGAA
>DATFMK010000130.1:0-2229 GCA_035267005.1 Balneolales bacterium | reverse complement strand
TCCTAAAATATCTTCTTCTTTACGAAGCATATTTTTTAATTCAAGCTCTTCAACAAGTTCAAGTGCTTTTTGATACTGTTGATCTACTTCATTTTCATCTATCTCACCTTCTTTAAAAAAATCAATAGCAACATTTAATTCTTCAACCTGGGTTTCAACTTTGTTAAATGAGTTTGTCCATTCTTTTAATCCAGCAACTAATTTTAATTGCTTTTCTGCAGCTTTTGGATCATCCCAGAAGTCGGGTTCGTGAGTTTTTTCTTCTTCTTCTTCGATTCGGATTAATTTATTATCGATGTCAAAGATGCCTCCTCAGCGATTCCTTTCGCTTTTCAATATCTTTAATCTGATCAGTAGTAATCATATTTTTAAATTTAATCCAACAAAAGTAATAATTAAAGATTGCAACACCAATAAAGAAGTGGGAATAAAAAAAGGGAGTTTTAAATAAGCACTTGTGGTCGGAAGATTTTTCTTCCGACTTTTTTTGTTTTATCACCTTAAAATATATCATATAAAATATTGAATATCAGACCAATAAGTTAGGTTTTAATAGAAATGTTTTGTATCTTAGCATCTGTTAATCAATTATTTATGACAGAATTTAAAGGACACAAAATACAAGTTAATCAACTTTTAAATGTTATACCTGAGGGCTTATTGGCAAACTTATCATTAACAACTAAGGTAGACCATTACTCAAAGGTATTACACGGTAAGAAGATGTTTTATTTGCTGCTTTATGGTATTATTGAAAACGAAAAACTCAGTCAACGAACTCTAGAAGACACGTTTAACGACCCTGTATTTAAATTACTTTTTGACTTAGATAAGGATGAAACTGTTTGTAGAAGTTCCATATCTGATAGGCTTTCAATAATCAATTCCGATTACTTTAAACAAATCTATGAATGTATTTACGAGCAATTTTCAGTGTATTATAAAGAACATGAGAGACATAAATATAATCTTATTCGTGTAGATAGCTCTATAGTAAGTGACACTGCTGGTAAATTGATTGAAGGTTTAAGTAATCATGGGAAAAAAGCTGTAAAATATAGTGTTGCTTTTGATGGTGTGTTACCATGTGAACTACAAACATTTACATCATCAAGTTATTGCAGTGAAGATAATGCTCTTCCCGAAGTTGTTCTGAATCACGTAAAGAAAGAACAAAACCATCAAAATATTTATGTCTTAGATAGAGGTCTTCAATCTACAAGAACAATGAAAACGTTTTCTGATGATACTATTAGATTTATATGTAGAGCCAAAGAAGATAGGAAGTATGTAGAAATAAAATCTCTAATTTCAGCAGAACAAGATTTAGACTGTGGAGAGTCTACTTTAATTAAAGATGCAAAAATCAAGTTGTATACAGGAATTCCAATTAAAAACAAAAGAGGTAATATTCATTATAGGGAAGAATTAATAGATACTGTATTCCGTCTGGTTATTGTAAAAAGTAAGACCAAAGTAGAGCAGCAGTATTGGTTCTTAACTAATGATTTCGATTTATCGGCAAAAGAAATTGCTCAGGCATATAGACGCAGATGGGATATAGAAGTATTTTTTAGATTCATCAAGCAAGAATTGAACGTAAGTCATTTAGTTTCTTTAAATAAAAATGGTATTGAAGTTATGATGTATATGAATCTGATAGTTGCAATGTTAATTCTTATATATAAAAAAGCGAATAACGTTGGTTATAAAACTGCAAAAAGAAGGATGGCTATGGAAATGCGTAACTTAGCAATTGCCATAATTGTAACTCATTGTGGTGGTAATCCTGACTTAATGTTTAAAACATGAGAATAAAAAATGGTCGGAATTTCTTCCGACCATGACTGGGGTTAATTAACTCTTTTTTTTTATTCTTCATGAATTGGTTTAAAACCATTTCCTAATACTTCATGAGCATCAATTACCGTCATAAATGCATTGGGATCAATATCTTTTATAAAATCATGTAAAATTGCTTGTTCTCTTCTATTAACATTGGTAAAGATTATTTTTTTATCAAGCCCTTTGTACATTCCAACACCATTAATTAAAGTTCCTCCTCTATTTAAATCCTTAATTATTTTGTTTCTAATTTCATCGTAATTATCAGAAATTATAAACAAAGCTTTGTCATAACTAACACCTTGTAATGTAGCATCAATTACTTTTCCTGTAATATAAATTACAATCCATGAATAAAGTGGAATTTTCCAATCTTTAAAAACC
>DATFMK010000129.1:0-6595 GCA_035267005.1 Balneolales bacterium | reverse complement strand
CAACAGCAAGCGATGGTTGGGTTATAATTTAAAAGGCTACTAACCATCCCTCCATCGACGTCATTCCGGGCCCCGACCCGGAATCTCGCTATTAAAGGCACTAAGCGTTATTGGGTCTATATTTTATCTCGTTCCCAAAGTCCCCTTTGGGAATGCCTGGCGGGAAGCTCTGCTTCCATACCATATCATAATAACGTGAGTTCGAGAAAAATCTATTTAAAACAGCATATTTAAATACCTACTTCACTATGAAGATTTCTCCCTCCGGTCGAAATGACGCGAATGTGCGAAGATGATGTTGAGGTTTAAAAAACATTACTCAAAGGCGTCATCTCGAACCCGCTTTTTGGGTGAGAGATCTACTAAATGTTGAGGGGAAACATAATAAATCCATATTTATGTTTATGATTATTTCGAACTCACGTTAACAGTAAATTAGAAATTCTTGCGGAGGTAGTGGATAGCTCTCATTCTAAGTTGAAACAGAGTTTCACGTATTACATTCCTAATGAGGTCGTTGGGAACGAGGAATAAAACGGATATTCACAGATTTTTAACCACAGCGAGCACTGGGTGGATATACAGGGAGGCACAGAGTGACTGAGTAACCAAGCGTAGTCGGTGTCATCGCGAGCCCTTGATCAAGAAGAAAAGCCAACTCACCATCGACGTCATTCCGGGCGCCGACCCGGAATCTCGCTATTAAAGGCGCAAAGCGTTATTTGGTAAATATTTTATCCTCGTACTCAAGGTCACTTTTGAAATGCCCGGGCGGAAGGCCTTGCTGAAACTATAAATTAGCAATTCTTGTGGATGTAATGGATAGTTCTCATTCTGAGTTGAAACAGAGTTTCAGGGATTCCGTTCCCAAAGGGGACGTTGGGAACGAGAAAAAACTAAATCACACATAATTAATTACTCATTATTCATTGCTAATTACTAATTGTACAAAAATTGAATCCTTTTTGAATGCTTTCACGTAAGATTAGTTTAAAAGAATATGAAATTATTGAGTTTATGGATTAGCCATAGCTCAAATACGTACCTTAAAATCGTGAGAACTTATTATGTGGCCAAGGATATTACGAATACTCAAATCGATATTTAACCTGTACAGCTTTTATAGCAACCCGATACTGTTCATTATCAATTTGTTTGTCATACTTCTGATTCCCTATTTAGTCTACCTATTCTGGGGAACATTATTAATCCTGTTTTTGATAGGGCTCGGAATATTCCTGCTTTATCGTTTCATTACCAGATCACGGCGAACCGTTTAATCAAATAGAGTAACCAATATTTCTCCATAATTCCCATCTTCATAAAAATAATATTGATCCCGAAATATGTGATATTACATTTTTATCAGCTTGCTGATAGTTGAAAACTTACTGATTCGCCAGCCATGCTTTATAATACGTTTCAACATTATCTAAAAAGCCATTAAACTTTGGATGCCAGCCGAGTAAACGGGTCGCTTTGCCACCGTCGACATGTTGATCTAAAGCTAATGTTTCCGCCATCCCTCCAAAGATTTTGGATGCTTCTTCTTTGGATAAAAAATTGATCTCTTTCTTGTATCCGGTCGTTTTGGCAACGGAATGAACCATATCTGAGACAGAAGAACGTGAGCGGTCTGAAATATCGAATACTTCACCAGTCAATCCGCTTTCTGCAATACGGACATAGGCATCAGCCAGATCATCAACATGAATCATTGTCCAATGATTGGATCCATCACCAACCACGTTAAAATCGTCACCTTTTGTTGCCGGACCAAACCATAATCCGGTTAAGCCACCACGTTTTCCATAAACACACCCAGGCCGTACAACGAGTCCTTTCACGTTTTCTGCATTTATGACCATTTGTTCAACGTCCGGTCGCCATGCAACCATTTTTGCTGGTTCGAGTGGTGTTGTCTCATCTACAAGCTTGCCGTGAGTGTCTCCGTGAACCCAGCAACCACTGGTATAGATAAAGGTTTTGGGCCAGGATCCATTTTCCCCGACATTGATCAGGTTTCTCACCGTTTTCTTATCCAGCTCAACAGTATCATGTTCCATGTCGGAAGCCGCATGTATGAGAACGGAACAGTTTTGAGCTACGGTTAAATAGCCGGAGGGATCCGACATATCCCCAATAACCGGAGTGATCTCATTTTTTTTGAGCATTTTGGCCTTTTCCTCACTCCGTGTTAAGCCCCAGATATTATGTCCGGATCGACGTAGAGCTTGTGCCACATTAAAACCAATATATCCTGTCGCTCCCGTAATAAAAATATTCATAGAATCTCCTGAATTAAAATTTTAAATATTAATTGAGTGCCAATCCTTAAGTAAAATTTCAAACGAAAACGTTCACTCTATCGTTCATTCTGTTTCCTTAATGCCGGGTTGGTTAGTTCAAAAAAAGAAACATTATTAGTGACTCGCGTTCCCAATTCCTCACAACTTTTAATAAAATGATTTTGAATCCATCTTAGATCATGTTCATTCGAAGCAAAATCGGTTTGTGCATAAGAAAGTTTAAGCGGGTAGGCTTGAATATTTAAGATATACGAACCGGATAATTCGATCAGAAATAATAATTGTAGATCATTCCTGAAATCAGGATCAACCAAATAATCATCTAAGAGATCACCACAACTGTAAAGGACAGGGTGTCCGTCAATCCACTCAATACCTTGAAAGTGGTGAGGACTGTGTCCCCATATGATATCAGCACCCGCGGTTATCATTTTGTGAGCGAGATTTTGATATTTTTGGGTGATCATCGGGGCGAAATTCGGCTGCCAATGGATGGAGACGATTGTCATATCAACTTTATCATGTAAATCAGAAATGGAGGTGATCATATTCTCAATGGTATGATCACTAAAATTGATATAAGCAATCCCCGGTTGTTGAGAAGTTGCTGCGAAATTAGCTTGATGATTACAAAATGCAAGAACTCCGATTTTTAAATTGGAAACTTCAATAATCACTGGTTTCCACGCTTCCTCTCGATTCTTTCCCGCTCCTGTGTATTGAATTCCGGCTGAGTCGAGATGTTTCATAGTATCCAAAAGACCCTGATAGTTCGCATCGAGAGCATGATTGTTAGCAAGAGAGAGAAGATCAATACCTGCATAACGTAAACTATGGGTCGTGGTCGAATCCGCTCTGAAATAAAACATCTTCGGAGTACCCGAAAATGAAATTTCGTGATCAGAAATAGCGCATTCGAGATTCGCGAAGAAAAGATCCGCTTTATTAGTAAATTCTGAAATGGGTTCGAAAGGGAATTGATATCCTCTTTGATGAATGATGGAATTAACGCCACGACCCAGCATGATATCTCCCCCCAAAAGTAATCGGACTTTTTGCATTTAATGAATATTGTGTTTATGACAATTTATGCAGCAGATCCTATTTCTCATCAAGATAATGATCAATTTTCTCAATGATCGATTCTATGGCTTCTTCCCGTGTTTCACCGGTACTCGTTAAAGTTCGTCCTTTGTCGTTCTTCACAACTATTTCAACAACAGGATCTTTCGACTGACTTTTTATCTCTTTGAAGCCACGGTAACCCAAAGCGGTAAATGTTTCGAAAACTTCCTTATCGGGCAAGCCGTTATCTTCGTTTAAATATCCCTTATTATGCTCTTGTTCTTCCATTCTCCCTCGATATTGTTTTGAATAGTTTTGGATTATCGTTTGCTACTATTATAAAGTTAATAAATACAATGATGTAGTTCACATGATTAATAGCAGTATTTCAATATTTAATGATGTAACATGTCCCGAATTAAAAAAAAATAAATCTATTTTTAGGGGTATGGGACGGGCTGTAGTGTATTTAAGTTGAATTGGTTAGGTATATCTACTGATTTGAATGTTGAGATTGATCTATGCCGGTTGTTGGTTTTGTTAAAGATGCCGACTGCTGCTGACTTCTCAATAGCATTATGAAAAAATGAGATGAAAGTAACCGTACGTTTTAAGAGAAATTCACAATGTGTGATAAGAGATTACAAAATGTGAATAAACTAAATTTATTAACTGTAGTCTTATAAAAATAAAGCCTGGCATAAGTAGATGATGTAACGAATCTGACTTTTACGAAAGTAGTCTGATGATTTTTAACCCAAACACGAAAATGAAATATTTCATAATTATGAAGAAATTAAAAACACTGGTTATTTTATTAGTATCAGTAGCTGTTTTCAGTGCTTGTAACGGGTTGACCGGTTCAAGTTCTGTGAAAACGGCTAAAACACAATTAAGCGTTCAAACGGCTTCCGCATCAAGTTCGGTAACTCCGGTTGCGGGAACCAGTTCGAACAGTACTGGAGGGACCACTACATCAACATCGGGTTCAACCATTAAGATTGATACCGCGAAGGTTTTAATAAAGAAGGTAGAATTTCATAATCAAATCGAAGATTCCACG
Source organism: Balneolales bacterium (assembly GCA_035267005.1). Taxonomy (GTDB): domain Bacteria; phylum Bacteroidota; class Rhodothermia; order Balneolales; family DATFMH01; genus DATFMH01. The sequence goes on along the minus strand of DATFMK010000129.1, from coordinate 2,158 downwards.
GAATTTGAAGCTGGTCCGTTTATTTTGGATTTGAATATGGATACTACGGTAACCCAGATTGGTATTAGTAATATGCCGCACGGCACATATACCTCAGTATCGTTTGAAATACATAAACCTGAGCCGGGTAATGCTATAACTGATTCTGATTTTGTTGCCGGACCCAAAGAAGATCAAAAATATTCTGTTGTGGTTAAGGGCTTTTATAATGGAAAACATTTCGTGTTTAAATCACAACGATCTGCAGAAGAGCATATTAAACTGAATCCACCATTGATTGTATCGGATACGTTAAGCTCATATAATGCCACCATTCAGGTTAATGTCAATTCCTGGTTTACAGGTCGGAACGGATCTACGCTTGATCCCACCAATCCTCAAAATGCTGAAATGATCGACCGAGCTATTCAACGGTCATTCAGAGGCTTTAAGGATAATAATGAGGATGGTCATGAAGACTCCAGTAAAACGGAATCAGAAAATCATGACAAGGGAAATCAGAGTGGTAAACACAAAGATGAAAACAGTAATGGTAATGGTTGATTTTTAAGTGTAATAATTGCAAAACCCCAAAGTGGAAAAAGGGCTGTTGAACGCAGCCCTTTTTTATTTTAACGATGATACTAAACGAGTTTTTACCGGGAATGATGTCGAAAGGGTAACTGTTCATTCAGCAGATAATCATTAGAACCGGAATCACAGGATATGAGTAAAACATTTAGAAAAATCGTTCTGAACAGCAGACCGGAAGGGACTCCGAAAGCTAAAAATTTTAAAATTCTTACGGATGAAATTGGCGATCCAGCACAAGGTCAGGTACTAATTGAGACACGGTATGTCTCGGTCGATCCCTATATGAGGGGACGTATGAACGATCGAAAATCATATGTGCCGCCATACGAATTAGGAGAAGTAATAAGTGGCGGAGCCATGGGTAAGGTTACAAAATTCGCTAGCAGTGAAGTTAACGAAGGGGATTGGGTGATTGGAAATTGGGGATGGCAAGAGATGTCATTGTCAGATGCTAATACTGTTCGTAAAATAGACGACGATACTCATTCCATTACGGCTTATATGAGCATATTAGGCATGACTGGTTTAACCGCTTATTTTGGATTGCTGGATATCGGAAAACCCAAAGAAGGAGAGACGGTCGCGGTTTCCGGAGCTGCGGGTGCTGTTGGTTCGGTCGTCGGTCAGCTGGCGAAATTGAAAGGTGCGAGAGTGGTCGGAATAGCCGGATCTGAAACCAAGATTAAATATCTTACCAATGAATTAGGTTTTGATGCTGCCATAAATTATAAAGAAGTGAACGATATTTATGAAGCCATCGGTGATGCTTGCCCCGATGGAGTTGATATTTATTTTGATAATGTCGGAGGTGCAATATCAGACGCCGTTATGGCTCATATCAACTTAAATGCAAGAATTGTTATATGTGGACAAATTTCTCTATACAATCTTGAAAAACCGGATGTGGGACCACGAATTCAGCCTCAAATCCTTATAAACCGAGCAATGATGAAAGGGTTTATCATTGGTGATTATCAGGATCAATTCGAAACGGGTTTGAAAGAGTTGTCAAAATGGCTTTCTGATAATAAATTGAGTTACCGTGAGACCATCACCAACGGATTCGAAAATATCTCTAAAGCCTTTTTAGGTTTATTTAAAGGCGAAAATATTGGCAAACAATTGGTAGAGTTATGATAATGGATTGGGAGGAAGTATAATTGGTGTCATCCCAAAGTATCTTTTAACCAAAGTGACCATAGGAATCGTGACGAATGTCTGGACGATCTCTTGCCGTTGATCCGGGCTTATGGCAAAAACGAAAGAAGGGGATCACCACGACCATCCGGCCTCGTGATGACACCAAGGAGGTTCTTTTACTTCCCGCTTTAATAAAAATGATATCATTGCAGTAAAAAACACCTTAATTGGGTAGGGCCATAATTTATAAATAGCACTTAACTAACAATTGTGTCATTGCGAACGGAGTCTTCCGAAACCCTCGGGAGCGGAGTGCGGCAATCCCCTACCGTTGATCCGGGCTTATGGCAAAAACGAAAGAAGGGGATCACACCGACCTCACAAAATGAGATAAAGCTTTATTTTAAAAGCATCAAAAGCGTCCACAGTGTCATTGCGAGCCCTT
>DATFMK010000128.1:0-3401 GCA_035267005.1 Balneolales bacterium | reverse complement strand
CGGCCATCCACCAATTCAAGAATCAGTTTTTGTGTCATAAAAATTCCCCACACAATTAATTGACTGTATATAAAAATATCCAGCACATACTCATTTATTTCCACCCACCGTCAACATCTTTTTTAGGATTTGGGGTTTAACTCAAAAAAATAATTCAGGACTCCTGACACCTACGGGTATTTTTCAACACCTGCATATTCGGGTGGCGGTCCCGTTCAACTGTAGGTTTTTGTATTTTTAAGTTTCAATAGTTCAGCCATGCTCCAGACAAAATCAGCAAGATTTGCAGCCATAAAAGGGGTGGCAGGCCGTCTACAGCGCTTAGTCAGCGATTTGTAAGGATAGCAAATATGATCCTACCCAAGAGATAGCGCCAAATGGATCTCCTGGTTTTCTTGACACTTTGAAATACATAATGTTTTGCTTGCACAGCGGGCGTCCATGTGGCGAACGGTTCCATTATATCAATCAACATGGGATGTATTTATTTTGTTGCTCACAGAGAATGCAGCCAGAACAAAACACTTTCGACCTATTCAGAGTCTCCAAAGATAGGGTGTCCTTTATATTTTGGACACAATACATGTTTGGTGTTTCTTTTGTGGGGCAATGAATGACTTACTAGTTCAGTTTAAATTATATGACGATTAAAAAATGATGAACTCGTAAAAAGTCCCAAACAAGCCAATTTTAAAATTTCACACTCTCTAATTTTAATAGGTTACAAGATTTTAATTCGAGCATTTTGACTTTTTGCGAGATTGTCAAAAATGATTCTATAACATTTCAATTGGAAAGACCTAAATTATATTTTTTTTTGATTGAAATATCATAAGAAGTTAATGCCAATCGTTCTTCTTCAGAGTCTGCATACTCAATAGCGATCTGACGAAATTTTTCTTCTATTTTTAAAAAGGCATCCACTATGTCCGGATCAAAATGAGTTCCTTTTCCTTCTATGATGATTTCAATTGCCTTCTCATGTGAAAACGGGGGCTTATATACGCGTTTGGTAATCAGCGCATCATAGGTGTCAGCCAAAGCCATAAGTCTTCCAGATAAAGGAATCTCCTCTTCCTTGATTGCCATTGGATATCCGGATCCATCCCATCTTTCGTGATGGGTATAGACAATTTCGATGGCAAAATAGAGAAAAGATCCATTGCCAAGTTTTTTTTCAGTGGCGACGATAGCATCTCGACCATAAACCGTGTGCTTTTTCATCTCATCAAATTCTTCATCAGTTAATTTGCCAGGTTTGAGTAATATCTCATCGGGTACTCCGACTTTTCCTATATCGTGCAAAGGTGCTGATTTATACAAGAGTTCTATGATTTCATCATTTAATATCGATCTGAACTTGGGTTGGCTTTTTAAAGATTCTGCTAACGCTTTGATGTAATTTTGAGTACGCTTTATATGCCCTCCAGTTTCAGGATCGCGTGTTTCGGTTAATGAAGCCATACTTTCTATTATTGCTTCCTGGGCGAGAGCAAGTTGCAGCGAGCGTTCTTTAACTCTGCGCTCCTCTCTCCAGAACTTCAATAGCGTTAAAATAGAAAAATTGCTTCCAAGGGCTATTAGCGGTAGAATAGGTGAAATAAAGAAACCTTTGGATTCCAATCCCACCTGCGAAATTTGCCAAATACCCATCGCACAAAAAATAAATAATATCAGGCTCCATCTAGCGCCAGCGCGGCTCAAAAGCAAGGTTGGTAGCAAACCTGATGCCAGGACTAAAATAAATTCAAATCCTGGAATCCATTTTGGTCGAGAGATAAAATCACTTTTTATAAAATTATCAACAATAGTTGCATGTACTTCAACTCCAGGAAAAACTGGATCCACTGGAGTGGACCTGAACTCTTTCAAGCCTGCGGCAGAGGTTCCTATGAATACAATTTTTCCCTGAATTTGAGAGGCCGGTATACGGTCGGATAATATGTCCACAGCCGAGAAATATTTAAAACTTTTCGCTTTACCTCGAAACCGGATCAACATATTCCCTTTTGAGCTTAGCGGAATAATCGTTTTATCTAACAACAATGATTCAATGCCCGCAAAATCGGTCTTTAAAATTGCTTGCTTAATATTTAAAGCCTGCATCAAAGTTGATAGTGATAAACTTGGATAAAATTTGTCTTCATACTCAATTATCATGGGAACTTTTCGCAGGACTCCATCACTGTCCGGGGAGATGTTAAAAAAACCAGAATCCGTCACAGCTTCAGATAGTACTGGCAAATTACACGAAACACCTGAGGCTTTAAGGAAAATATCCTGGTTTTTTAAACTTTTAAGACCTCTTAGTAAGATTAAATTAAGTGGATGCAGCAGACACTGATCTGAATTGACCTCTTCATCAAAGAGAAATTGATAACCTAGAACAGCGGGACCTTTTGAAAGACTATCTGCGAGTATTTTGTCATTGTCTATTGATTCTTGTGGCATTCCCCCGGTTTGAACATTTATATTAAAATCACGTAAAAGCTCATTTTTTATTACTTTAATCGAAGTTCTATCAGTCTCAGGGAACATTATATCAAGGCCGATACTTGAGGCTTTCAGTTGAATAAGTTTTTCTATCAAAAACGCAATTCGATAGCGTGGCCAGGGCCATTGGCCATATGTTTTTAGGCTTTTTTCATCTATATCAACAATGATTGGAATACCAGAATTTTCACCGTTACAGGTTGGTCTGAGCAGTGTATCATAAACTTTATTATCTAGGAATTTTATAACGGTCGGTTTAAATATACTTAGAACAGACAATATTAATGAAACAACGAGACCGTAGTAAATAATAGATTGGCTCTTTTTAGAGCTTCTAAATTGTATTTTTCCTAAAAATGCCATTGAACTCAATATTGTGTGGATATGTTATAGGGCGAGACATTTTCCAAGGTGAAAATTAGGCCGAAACTTTCCGATTTTTTATAACAATTTCTCGAAAATGTTAATTTTATTATGGTTTAAGGCTATTTTTTTGGATACGAACAGATTTATGAATCTGCTACCGAACAATCACTTCAACCCGCCTGTTTTGTGGTTCTGCGACTTCATCTTCAGTCAAAATTGAAGGATTCTTCTCACCACGATAAAAGACAACAGATATTTCTGATTTAATGCCACTATCAATCATGAAGTTTTTAACCCATTTCGCCCTTTTTGATGAAAGGTTCATGTTGTATTGCTCTGTTCCTACCCGATCGGCATGACCAATGATAAAAATCTCAATTGAATTTCGATTTTCCACTGTAGTTATAATCGAGGGCATTAGTTTACTTGATTTTTCAATGAGCGTCACTGTGCCACTATGAAAATATAGAGTAAACGAAACAAATTGAATCTGAAACTCTGATTGTGCAGATAGGGCCTCTCCAAATACATCCATTATCTCA
>DATFMK010000127.1:0-10786 GCA_035267005.1 Balneolales bacterium | reverse complement strand
ATTGTAGCCATGTCTGTTTATCTGGCGAGAGGAATTGCAGAAACGAATAAAAACCTGAAAATAAAATTACAAGAAGTAGCTCATTTATCAGAAATCAACCGGGAAAAAGATAGAAAACACGCGGAATTTAAATTAACATCTGAAAAAGAAAAGGCGAATGCAAGAGAAGCGAATTTACGTGCTGAAGCCGCTGAACTTAAATTACAAGTGCAGATAGCCGAAAAGAAAGCTCTGGAGTCAGAAGATCGTCGTAAAAGTGAGGAATTGGAAGAAGCCCGTAAACTACAATTATCTATGCTACCCAAAAAATTACCCGCTGTTCCAGGGCTTAACATTGCGGTTTATATGGACACAGCGACTGAAGTAGGCGGTGATTATTATGATTTCTATCAGAAGGATAATGATGAATTAACACTTGCCATTGGTGATGCCACCGGTCATGGCTTAAAAGCCAGCACGCTCGTTACAGCGGTTAAAAGTTTGTTTCCTAATCTGGCTCAGGAAGATGAAATCCCTTCTATTTTTCGTGCCTATACTCAGACAATTAAAGGTATGAATCTTGGAATTTTGTATATGGCACTCACTATCGCTAAATTTAAAGCTATCGAAACTGATAACAACGCCAACACAAAGCCGTTGTTTACAATAGATATATCCTCTTCTGGAATGCCACCCGTCTTTTTATTTCGTGCGGCGGAAAAGCAAACCGATTCCATTATACTTAAGGGGATGCCGTTAGGATCCGTAACAAATTTTCCTTATCAACAAAAAAAATATGAACTATTTCCTAATGATGTCCTGTTATTTATGTCGGACGGATTTGTAGAACTATTCGATCCGAACAAAAAAATGATAGGTTTAACAAATGCAAAGAAAGTATTCACGGATGTCGCAACTCAATCACCTCAGGAGATAATTGATCATTTAACATCTTTTGCGGCCCAATGGAAAAAAGATTTACCGGCCAAAGACGATATTACTTTTGTAGTCGTTAAAATCGAAGCAGCTAAATAATACTTTAAGTGATTCTATCAAAATATCTTACATTTTTAAAACATTTTACAACGCGATTACAAGTATCTAATAAATTGATATAATTGCTTATATGGTTAAATATTTATTTTACTGAGATAGTTTTAATAAACGATAATCTACAATTTTAGCCTCTGTTTCCTATATTGGGGAACAAAAAGCAGCTAATAAATTAAATTATTATCATATGGAAAGTTGGAAAGGGTTAGATATCGAAGCTGAAGGCAGTGGGATATCTAAACCATTAAGTGAACAAGTTAATTTACTCGGAAGTCTTGTTGGTCAGGCAATTATCGAACAATCTGGCCAGGATATATTTGATAAAGTTGAATTATTTAGAAATGAATGTAAGGCGGCTCGTGAGAATAAAGATTATTCCAAACGTGCAAAAGTCATTGATGATATTTCATCACTCAATTTAAGTCAACTTGTTTGGCTGCTAAGATCTTATACTGTTTTTTTTCATTTGGTGAATAAAGCCGAACAACAGGAAATAACCCGTATCAATCGTGAACGGGCTATGAAAACGGATCTTGATGAACCCAGAAGAGAGTCGATAGCCGAGTCGATCTCCAAGTTAAAAAAAGACGGAAATTCATTAGATGATGTTCTTAAATTAATTGGGCAACTCGATATTCAACCAACATTGACGGCACACCCAACGGAAGCCCGCAGAAGGAGCATCCTCTTTAAACAGCAGCATATATCAGAATTGTTGACCAAATTACGTTATAAGGAACTTACGCCGCAAGAACGTGAGGATACGTATTATGACCTTTATCATCATATTCAACTCATGCTTGCAACCGATGAGCTGCGATCGGAACAACTGACTGTAAAAGATGAAGTCCAGCATGGTTTGTATTTTTGTAAATCCTCACTCTGGGAAGTTGTTCCCAGAATTTATAAAGATTTTGCAGATTCCATCGAACGTTATTATGGTAAACGTCCAGATTTACCGGCATTCCTAAAATACCGCTCCTGGATTGGTGGTGACCGCGATGGTAATCCGCATGTAACACCTGAAATTACATTATATACTGTAAATGAACTTCGCCGGTCTGTACTTAAATTATATCGCGATGAATTGGTTCAGTTGCGAAGGGAATTCAGTTTATCCAGCCGGTATATCACTATGCCTGATTGGTGGGAAATTGATGATGATCATATCATGAATACCGATAATGAAAATGATTATGATTTAATTAGCGATTCTGAAGAGCCTTTCCGTGATCGCATTCAGTACATTATTGAAAAAATCCAGGAATTAATTGATAATCCTGATATTCCGGAAACCCAGCAGTCGTATAATATCGATCGTTTTATTGATGATCTGGTATTGCTAAAAAAGGCGCTGGAATATGCTGGATTGGGAGATATTGCCGATCGCGGGTGTTTAGGCGATTTAATTATTCGTGCCAAAGCATTTGGTTTTCATTTTGCCGCGGTAGATATACGTCAACATAGTGGTGTACACGAAAATACCGTTGCCGAGTTATTGAAAAAGGCCGGTATTGTTGATAATTATACCGAGATGCCTGAAGAAGAACGGCTGGACTTGTTGAAGCGGGAATTATTCAATCCCAGACCGCTCATCCATAAAGATACACAGGTATCCGAAGATACAGCTACAACGCTTAATACATTTGAAGCGGTCAGGAAAGCGATCAAAAGAGATCCCAATTGTATCCATTCGTATATCATCAGTATGACACATGAAATCAGTGACATGCTGGAAGTAATGCTGTTAGCTAAAGAAGTCGGATTATGGCGCTATGAAAATGGCAAAGTCACCTCATACCTCGACGTTGTCCCGCTTTTTGAAACGATTGATGATTTGGAAAACGGGCATAAGCTTCTTGCCAAAATGTTTGAATCGGAAGTCTATAAAAAACAACTCGAGGCAAGAGATCAGTTTCAGGAAATAATGCTGGGCTATTCCGATAGTAATAAAGATGGTGGATATTGGATGGCCAACTGGGCGTTGCATAAAGCACAAAATAATTTAGGCAAAACCTGCCAATCTTACGGTATCGATTTTCGTCTGTTCCACGGACGTGGTGGTACGGTTGGCCGTGGTGGTGGTCGTGCCAATCAAGCCATTATTGCACAGCCTAAAGCGTGTCACAACGGACGCATACGGTTTACCGAGCAAGGTGAAGTTATCACATTTCGGTACGCGTTACCGTCTATTGCGCACCGCCACCTCGAACAGATTATGAACGCGATGGTGATCTCAACGGCGGATGCCCAAAATGATGAGAAAAGAGACCAGGCCATGCCGCTACCCAAAACATCAGAAATCATGGAAAAGATTGCGCAAAGTTCGATGGAACTTTATCGATCTTTAATACTTCATCCTGAATTCTGGGATTGGTATTCAACGGTAACGCCTGTCCAGCATATCAGTCATTTGCGAATCGCATCGCGTCCGGTTTCCCGCGCTAAAGGTAATGATCTGAATTATGATTCCATCCGCGCCATTCCCTGGAATTTCGCATGGACACAGACTCGCTATAACGCTCCCGGCTGGTTTGGAATTGGCCGTATTCTAAATGATATGATCGAAGATGAAGAAACCTTGAAATATCTTCAGGAGCTTTATCAAAAATGGCCTTTCCTGCAGGCGGTGATCAACAACTCTCAACGTGAAATGGCAAGAAGTGAATTGGATATTGCCAAATATTATAGCGACAATTCACCAACCAAAGGCAAGGATTTCGACAGCATTATTCGAGATGATTTTGAAAAAGCAAGAAAAGCCATTCTTGCAATCACTCAGGAATCGGAATTATTGGATAATACACCGGTTATACAAAAGTCGATACGATTACGAAATCCTTATACGGATGTGTTGAATTTCATTCAAATCGAATTGATGCAACGCTGGTATAAACCAGAAAACACGAATCAGGAAGAATTAGGACGAGCGTTACTGCTTAGCTTAAACGGCATTGCCGCAGCAATGCAAAGCACCGGATGATAAGCGCTCTCTCCTGCAATATCTTTCTAAATATAATATGATATTATCTTATCGGGCTTAATCTTGATAATAAAAAAACGTTGACAGGTTTTTTAAAGCCCTCATCAAACCTGTCAGCGTCCACAGGACCTGTAAGTGCTTGAACGGAATAATAATTTCCAGACCTAAGTAACGCGAAATGGCTGTCCGATCAAGTCTGGCATGACGTGCCGAATTAGTGATGAGGTATCGTATGTATGATTATATTTATAAGCTGATTTTCAACCCCACCCGCTGTCATTCCGACCGGAGTGGAGGGATCTGTCAACGCTCATAAACAATCATACGAATCGATTCAAAAAAAGGTACCTTGCCGTTGAAAGATCCTTCGAGTCCCTCAGGATGACAATGTTAGAGGATTTGTCATGTATAAGTTGCGTCATTCTTTTACTTTGAATTTTTATATGTTACATAAACCATCCTTTCCTATTACTCGAAAAGCGCTGACTGTTTTTTTGAAGCCCTCATCAAACCTGTCAGCGTCCACAGGACCTGTAAGCGTTTGAACGGAATAACCATTTCCCGGCCTAACTAACGCGAAATGGATGTCCGATCAAGTCGGGCATGACGTGCCGAATTAGCGATGAGGTATCGTATGTTTGATTATATATAAGCTGATTTTCAACCCCACCCGCTGTCATTCCGACCGGAGTGGAGGAATCTATCAACGCTCAAAAACAATCATACGAACCGATTCAAATAAAAGGTACCTTGCTGTTGAAAGATCCTTCGAGTTCCTCAGGATGACAATGTTAGAGGACTTGTCATGTACAAGTTACGTCATTCTTTTACTTTGAATTTTAGGATATTACATAAACCATCCTTTCGTAGTACTCGAAAAACACTTGCAGCGTCCACAGAACCTGTAAGCGTTTGAACGGAATGACCATTTCCCGGCCTAAATTTCGCGAAATGGCTGCCCGATTATCTCGGGCATGACGTGTCGAATTAGTGAGTGAGGTATCGTATGTATGATTATATTTATGGACTGATTTTCAATCCCATCCGCTGTCATTCCGACCGGAGCGGAGGAATCTATCAACGCTCAAAAACAATCATACGAATCGATTCAAATTAAAAGGTACCTTGCCGTTGAAAGATCCTTCGAGTTCCTCAGGATGACAATATTAGAAGACTTGTTATGTACAAGTTGCGTCATTCTTTCACTTTGAATTTTAGGAAGTTGCAAAAACCATTCTTTCCTATTATTCGAAAAACGCTGTCAGATCCTACCAGACGCTGACTGTTTTTTAAAGCCCTCATCAAACCTGTCAGCGTCCGCAGGACCTGTAAGCGTTTGAACGGAATAACCATTTCCCGGCCTAACTAACGCGAAATGGATGTCTGATTAACTCGGGCATGACGTGTCGAATTAGCGATGAGGTATCGTATGTTTGATTATATATAAGCTGTTTTTCATCCCCCCACCCGCTGTCATTCCGACCGGAGCGGAGGAATCTATCAACGCTCATAAACAATCATACGAATCGATTCAAATAAAAGGTACCTTGCCGTTGCAAGATCCTTCGAGTCCCTCAGGATGACAATGTTAGAGGACTTGTCATGTACAAGTTACGTCATTCTTTCACTTTGAATTTTAGGATATTACATAAACCATTCTTTCCTATTACTCGAAAAACGCTGGCAGGTCCTACCAGACGCTGCCAGTTTTTTTGAAGCCTTGTACTATTAGGTTTTCCCATCTATAATAACTATTAAGAAGGCTTTGCAAAACCAGGGATTCTGTTCAATATCAAAGCCTGAGCGACTTCGAAACCGCAGCATCCCGAATACTTTCGGGATTCGAGGATTTCGAAGTCGCAAAAATGCAGAGATTGGGGTAAAGGGACGGTTTTGCATAGCCTTATATTAAGTAATTCATATTACTTAATTGATATACAAGGGAATAATAGTATTAGTTTAATAAATTTTGGATGTATAAATTCTAAGTAAATTATTCATTAAAAATGGAATATCTCAAAAATCACAATTTTGAGAAGGTTATGAATCCCAACACAAAGAAAGTTAACGATTTAATCAATTGTACGTTGCTGTAATCCTTGAATAATGCTATCATACTATTAGAGCATAAACAGCATTCATCAAGGGAAGCTGTATCAAGGGAGATTTATGATTAAAAGTATTAAAAAAGGCTTTCTATCAGTACTGGGGATACTTGCTTTATTGATTGCGGTTGTAGTCATAGAAAATTATCGAGAGGCTACTCTTCGAGACCGTAAATACGATTCTCCAACTCTTACAGCGAAGGATAAAAGAAACATAAGAGAAGCATTGATTTTAAAACAGACCTTGGGTGATAAAATCTGGCCTCATTTATCAAAAGCTAATATTCCAATTATATTATTCAATGATCAATATGAATTCCTGACCAATCATTCAACTCCACCCGATAACTGGTCACCCGTTAAAAAAGATAGAATTGACCATTCCATATACTATCGTAAAACAGTAGACAAACCTCAAAATTTTGTCGTAAAAGTTGATGATAAATGGGCTGGTAGCCTGGCTACTTTTGATCGATTAAATCGCGAATATTATTTAGGCGTCAGAAAAGAACTCCCTCCTTTTATTGCTCAGCTTTATCCCTATCAGTATGCCTCCGTCAGTACGGATTTATACATCGTAACACTTCTCAATGAAATATTTCACGCTTATCAGGCTGAATTTTATTCGAAACAATTTAACCAGGCAACTGAGAGTTTAAAATACGGCTCATATTATCCATATGTTGATCCTAATACGACCAAATTGTGGAATAAAGAGGGCTATTATCTATGGAAAGCATCGCATAGTGAGAATCCGGATACGATCATCAGTAATACAAAAAAATTTCTTACTATCAGAGAGGAACGAAGAAAACAGGCTAATTTATCCCCACAATTAATTCGTTATGAACAAAATATGGAATGGCTTGACGGTTTAGCCAAATATTCTGAAATCAAGTTTTATGAATTATCGGCCCGGCAAAGTCCGGCATCTTCTTTGGTTTATTTTCATATCAATCATCCTCAGTGGAAACAAGAATATAGTGATTTAAAGAATAAACTCGGACATCAAAAAGATGAATTCCGATTTCATTTAAGTGGAATGGCTCAGGCCGAGATTCTTGATAAGTTATTACCCAACTGGAAAGTGACCTTATCCATTCAACAAGAGTCCCTTGAAGATTTATTACGTCTCGCCTTAAACTCATAAAATTATGAAGATATTTTTTGAGGGAGTTACTATGAGAAAACCGAAACAAAATTTAATAGTAGATAGTATTGCGTTTGTGGCATTCATTTTTCTAACAACAACCGGCATTTTAATGAGATATGTCTTGCCTCCGGGAAGTGGACGTTTTCTATCCATTTTGGGATTAAACAGACATGACTGGGGAACCATTCATTTCTGGATAGCCGTCATCTTTTTAGCATCCCTTGCAACACATTTAATTCTTCACTGGAACTGGATCGTTTGCAATATCAAGGGGAAAAAATGTGATGATGCTAAGGCAAAATTCAGGGTAGCTCTTGGAATCATTGGATTGCTTGCTTTATTGGCACTTGCACTTGCTCCTATAATCAGCCCCGTTCAACAAAATGATTTCAGGGGAAAAGGAGGTCCGATGCATAATATTCAAAAACATTCAACAACCATTCCTTCTCACTAATATAACGCGAGTTCGAGATAATTATATGTGCTAAAAAGTGGCTTTTTCCACTTATTAATATTTGTAAGATCTCTCAACCCAAAAGTGAGTTTGAGATTACCCCGTTTGCTGTAATTTTAAAGCATCAACAACATCTCAGCTCGTCATTTCGAACTCCCATTATTTAATAACAGATTTCCTAACCTATTATTGAGTATTTGCTTATCTGGTTTCGTTGAATGATATTAGTCAAGGTATATAAACTAAGAAACGCTTTTTTAAATCCATATTTTTCTGAAATATGACGCACTGTAACGATTCTATCACGAAGAGACTGGCTTATTTATTACCATTTATCCTGCTTTTATCACTTTATTCAAATAAAGCCATTGCGCAGGAGAATACTACGGACACCACACACGCGGTTAATTATTATCTGAACAATAAGGCTAAACGGCCTATTCCTTATCCGGTAATCCCTAACCCCTTATTCGAGCAAGCGGTTAAGAACGGAACGAGAACCAATAATGGAAGACCGGGACCTAATTATTGGATGAATTCGGCAAGTTATCATATCAATGCTACTTTATCTCCTGCATCCAAAAAGCTTAGGGGTAATGAAAATATTGAGTACACCAATAATTCCCCGGATACACTCAAACAGCTTGTGATAGAATTGCGACAAAATTATTATAAAGCTGGTAATATTCGTGATCGAAATGTTAAACTTACCGGCGGAATTCATTTATCGAGTGTCGATATCAATGGTAATCCGGTTATCGAAACCAATAGCAGATCCCAATCGGGCTATTATATTAATGGAACAATCATGCATATTAGGCTCAATTCCACTTTAGTTCCGGGAGCATCTGTTCAGTTACACTTCACATGGATTTTCAAGGTTCCGCCTCCGCATGAATCACGAATGGGACAAAATGGCAAAGTATTTTATTTAGGCTATTGGTATCCGCAGATGTCCGTTTATGATGATATTCATGGCTGGGACACCGATCAATATATGGGTGACGGCGAATTCTATATGGATTATGCCGATTACGATGTCAACATTACTCTACCGGATGGATGGCTTGTTGGTGCTACAGGCACGTTGAGAAATCCCCATAAGGTGTTAACTCCAAGTGTATTAAAACGACTTAGCAAAGTTACACAAACGGATTCTGTGGTACATGTGGTAACTAAAGATGAACGTGGTGCCGGTAAAGCAACCTTGAAGAGTGCCAATGGAAAATTGACGTGGCACTATACAGCTAAGAATGTGCGAGATTTCGCTTTTGGTGCATCCTCCGATTTCCTTTGGGATGCATCTACGGCGGACGTTGGGAATAACAAGAAATGCACGATAAATTCATTTTACCGTCCTGGTAATCCTGGCTGGAATCTGTCAAATAAGTTTTGTCGATTTACGATACAGGATATGTCCAAACTCTTCATGTCTTATCCCTGGCCGAATATGACGGTAATGGATGGTACCGGGATTATTGGTGGCGGGATGGAATATCCGATGATCACACTAATCGGATTTAATGGCCATTCCACGAAAAATTATAAACGCGAACTCTTTTATTTTATCTATCATGAGACCGGCCATATGTGGTTTCCCATGCAGGTCGGTTCTAATGAAAAAGCCTATGCATGGATGGATGAAGGTCTCACGACTTTCAATACCAATAAAGGCGTAGAGGATTATTTTCCCAAATCAGATCCCTATAATCCTTCCAATAATTCTTTTGCAGCCCGATTTGAATCCACTTACTACGGAATAGCCGGAAGTGGTTATGAAATGCCTTCTATGCGACATTCTGATCGATATCCTCCAAGCGGACCTTCACGAACAATCGCCTCTTATAGTAAACCTGCTGCAGCTTTACATGCTCTCGAAGGTATCATGGGCAAAAAGAAATTCCGCGAGGCGTATCGTGAATATGCTAAAGAATGGGCTTTCAAACATCCTATGCCCTATGATTTTTTCAATACATTTGATCGTGTTTATGGTAAAAAGCTCGACTGGTTCTGGACATCCATGTTTTATAATACCTGGACGATTAATCAATCGATTTCTAAAGTAACGAAGACCAATAATGGCGTGGTTGTCACGGTTAAAGATCTGGGACTCGTTCCCATGCCTGTTTTTCTCCGGGCTACGTATAAAAATGGTATGACTGCCAATCAAACGATTCCGGTAGATGTGTGGCTCGAAGGTAATCGGACAGCTAAAGCAACGTTCATGAATGGAAATATTGTTAAAGTGGAAATTGATCCCAATTATTATTTACCGGATATCAATAGAAAAAACAATATTTGGACAAAACCGAAAAGTAAATAGAAGAAAGCCTCGAAATCTAAATAATTAGTTAATCCAAGTCTGTTCGATCTATGTCGAAAAAACGAGATACCCGTTTTCTTACGGGGAATAATAAGATATTTTTAGAGAAAGCGATTCAGCTTTATGTGTTTTTCCGCCACGTTTCACCAAATGAAATGCCATCTGACCTGGCTAAACGCATGAAGCATGATGGCAATGTCGTTTATAGTTTGATTACCGGATATTTTGAAAAGAACAAGTTTTCCATTGAATATTTGGAGTTCTTAAATGATGAATTGAGGAAACTCTCCAAACTCGATGATTCATATTTCAAAAATTTCACGATAATGCCTACCCAAATAGACGAACTGGAACTTCAACAGAAAGTTTCCCTTTCATTTACGGATGATGAAACGGGGAAAACGTATACCTTCCAATACGAAAAAGAATCTGGTAAGTGTGAATTTGAGATTACCAGTTAATTAAATATTACAGTTTTAATACGATTACATAGCACAAAATTATGACTAATTTCCGCTTGAAGCTCAGCCGGACAAAAACGAATGAGGGATATAAGACGAAGCCCGGCGAGCAAGTAAAAATTGTCTTGATCTTTTGACTGTCGAGGGTCATTACTATTCCCCAGTGCGGGTCATTAGTATTCCCCACCTTTTTTCGGTGGCTATTTCGGTCATATGGTGCCAGTCATTTCGGAGCAAATAGTGCCACTTTCCATGAGCGATATTACGAGTTAAAG
>DATFMK010000126.1:0-7146 GCA_035267005.1 Balneolales bacterium | reverse complement strand
CGATTAAGGAAAAAGGCAACCTATTTTCAACTACGTTGAGGTTTCAGATATTTTGTTATGCAGTTATGAGGAAACAGAGTTTCCCGCGAGGCATTCCCAAAGAGGACTTTGGGAACGAGAATGAAGCAGAGTTTTCCCGAGGTGAGTTCCCAAAGGGACTTTGAGGAACGAGAATTAAGATTTTATTCTCGTTACCAACGTCTCGTTGGTAACGTATAAACGAAACTCCGTTTCGATTAAGGAATTAGGCAATCTATTTTTAACAACGTTGAGTTTTCAGATACTTTGTTATGCAGTTATGAGGAAACAGAGTTTCCCACGAGGCATTCCCAAAGAGGACTTTGGGAACGAGAATGAATTTGAAACTCCGTTTCATCAAAAGAATAGTAATCTATTTTCAACTCCGTTAAAGTTTTATATGCTTAAGTATTTATTTATGAGGAAACAGAGTTTCCCGTAGTGCGTTCTCAAAGGGACTTTGAGGAACGAGAATTTAGAGAATTTAAGATTGTAATCCATCAATTCTTAGGATGATAATTAAATGGCAGGAGGCTTGATAATCGATTATTGCTCCAGGCCCCGGAGAGAGATACCGATAGAGGATTTAGCAAATCACCGTTGGAATCTACAAAGAAATAATCCTGATTCGTTTTCATGATGACGGATGTATCCCCTTTATAACGTACCGTCGTTTGGGAATAGATATGAAAGCCCGTTAATGTAACATTATAAATTCCACGTTTGGCTAATTGATACATATTATCCTGGTGATCTAATTGACTGATACCCAAACTATAATGGAAGCCTTCTTTACTCGCTTTATGATGAATGAGAGCGTATAGAAAATGCCGGAAAGAGTGATCATAAACTCGTCTACGATTGGCTTTCCATTTCGCTTTTTCTTCCTTTGTCGATGGGATAAGTTTTTTGAATTGAGGATGAATTTTATAGGTGCCATCATTTCTCTTCCACTTAAATTGATCCAATCGTATAAACAGTCGATAGCCAAGTGCCAGATTTAATAATTTGAGTCGGCGGTTGGTTGTGGCGATCAAAGCACCCGTTTTGTGATCTCTTTTAAAACTCAACACTTGCGGATTTTCAAATGTACATTGATCGGCGTATTCCGATCTGCCTAAAATATCTCTTTTAAATTCCCTGAACTCCCGCTTCCACTTTTTGGGGATTTTCCCTTTTACCTGAATCTTGTTCATATTGTATACCTTGGGTTTCAGAGTTATCGTAAAATCAGCGAAACCGTCTTTTCCCAAAGCAATGTGTTTTGCGGCCGGGGTATACCCAACACTGGTAAAAATCACCCGAAATATTCCTGATGGAAGATGATTTAACCGGAAATGCCCCTTTTTATCAGTTGTCGTGCCAAATGTTGAATTATCAATATAGACATCCACGGCATCAATAGGTTTTCCGGTTTTTTTATCTTTGACAATACCTTGCACAACACCTGTGTTCTGTCCATAAACGGGGATAGAAATCAAAAGAAATAAGCCGGGTATCAGGAAACAATACCAATTTTTAACAAAGTCGAACATAATGATGAATAATATGGTTACGCAGAAATTACTACCAGCGACAGACATTATTCTATGACCACCGACAACCGACCACAGACGACAGAGAAACGCTCTGATAGTAATTAAACATTATTTATTCTGAAAAACCGTATAATCAACGTGAGTTCGGTATCGGAATCATGCTTTATGCATCAAAACAGCTCGGTGTCGTCGATGGTCAGTCGTCCGTTGTCAAGATAGGTTATATTTTCACAGGTCGTATTCTCAATGTAATTATTACAACTCTGCGATTCTTATCCAAACCTCACGTTAATGCAATATATTCTTTAATTGCATTTAGTCCAATATTTTAAACCGTTGGTCAGAAAAAGGAATAAGAGCTTAAATAATTCTCCAGATAATTTTAAGCATTAATCACAGCAGTTTTTTTTCGTCTTTTTTTTAATCGCTCTTTTGATGATAAATGCGGCGAAAACAGCAAGAGCCGCCATGAAAGCAATTCGTCCAATCATATTAATACGCCTATATGATATACGATGAAAGAGACCACCCATGCGATTACAAAACTATAGCCCAGAAAGAGGTAAGCAAACTTTTTACCTCCTTCACGTATCATTACGGTTACAGTTGCCAGACAGGAAGTATATAGTAAGAGGAAAATCATGAACGAGAGGGCGGATGCTGAGCTAAAACTTGAACGAATCACATTGCGCAAACGACGGGGCCCTTTCTCAGTTTGAAACGTCTGTATACCGGGTGTGAAAAGGGATAAAACGCTGTTTTTAGCTGCTTCACCAAAATCCTTTACCTGTGTTTTAAGTGCCGGGACAAAGTGGAAGGGTGTATCATTTTGGGGAACATCGACAGAATAGATCGTTCCCATTGAACTCAGGACGATCTCACGTGCCAGAAATGCGGGAATAAGCGAGGTCGATATCCTCCAGTCTTTGATGCCTATGGGTTTGAGAATCGGTGTAATGGCTTTCCCAATGTACGCGGCGGCGCTATCCGACTGATTCTTAATATTTGGGGGAAAATTCAGTAGTAGCCAGATCACGATCGAAGCGGCAAATATCATGGTACCCGCTTTGTGGAGAAAACTTTTAACCTGTGACCATGTGATTTGTAAAACGGTCTTGAGTCCGGGTAAACGATAAGGTGGTAATTCCATGACGAAATGGGATAATTCACCTTTATAGGCTGTTTTCCTGAGTACAAATGCGGTTAGTAATCCCACAACAATACCAAGCAGATAAAGAGCGAAAATAACGACAGCAGGATGATCGAAAAATAAAAAAGCGAAGAAGGAGAAAACCACAAGCCGGGCCGGACAGCTCATAAACGGAATCATCGTCATGACCAATAATTTATCCCGTTTATTATCCAGAGTTCGTGTGGCCATAACCGCCGGAACATTACAGCCGAAACCAAGAAGTAACGGAATCATGCCCTTGCCGTGGAGTCCGAGTTTGTGCATGAAACGATCCATTACAAATGCAATTCGTGGCATGTAACCTGACATTTCCAAAATAGCAAGGAGAAAAAAGATGATAGCAATCAGTGGGAGAAACGTGATGACGAAACCGACACCACCGATAATCGCCTGAGAGAAAAATTGGGAAAACCAGTGGCTGACCCCTAAATAAGATAACACGGAGAGTGTCAATGGTGATAAAAAATCATTGATAAAACCTTCAGCCCAATTCATCAGTGGTGTAGAAAAATCGAATGATATTTTGAAAATCAGAAACATCACCAAAAGGAAGATGAAAAAACCGAGTACCGGATGCAGAACGATATTATCTATTTTATCGGTGATTTCTTTGTACGATAATTTCTTCTTTTTGAAAGTTTCGGTGTAGAAACCATGGGCAAAAGCGTAACGCTGGTTCTTTACGATTTTATCTATTTTATCCTTAAAATATTTTTCTAAATCGTGTCTGTCGCCATTTGCTGTTTGATCGTCCGTTAAGATCTGGAGCAGTTCGTGCTTTGTAAGACTGCCGTTTTTCCTTTGTTCATTTAATATATAGAGTGAATCTTCTACTTTCGGATGATATTTAGGAATTTTAGGGATGACCGGTTTTTCAGCATCCTCAATAATCGTCTCAAGCAAATCTGGTATTCCTTTTCCATTTTTCCCATTCGTTCTTATAAATGGAATACCGAGAAGCTCCCTGGAATGTTTGATATCCACTTCTATACCATGTTTATGAGCTTCATCCGACATATTGAGAGCAACGATCATCGGGATCTCAAATTCAAGTAATTCGGTGGTTAGCAGAAGATCGCGTTCGGCAGTAGTGGTTTCAACAACGTTAACAATAAGATCTGGTTTTTCGGAAGTCAGGAATCGATAGGCAACCCATTCATCTTCAGAAAGAGGCTCAAGCGTATAAATGCCGGGAAGATCTATAAAATGGATGTCATAACCTTTATAATGGACAAATCCTTCTTTTTTCTCAACGGTGACTCCCGACCAGTTTCCGATCTTCAGGTGAGCTTTAGCGGCACGATTTAACAGAGTGGTTTTACCAACATTCGGATTACCGGCAAGAGCCACCTTGATGCTTTTGCTCATTTCACCTCTATAATTTTTGCCACATCCGTTGAAATAACAATTCTTGAATTGTTCGTTCGAACGATAATACCACGTCCCTGTCTGTGTAATACTGAAATCTTCTCCCCACATCGAAGTCCCATGGCTTCAATCTTTTTTACGGCTATATTTTCAATATTAAAGTTTGTGATACAAGCCATTTCCGATACTTTAAGATCGTTAAGCGTCGTAATGTGCTCCTGAGTCTCTCCGATGGAAGGGTATGTAATATCTGCTCTGACTTTTGGAGAAGAATGCTTTTTGAAACCAATCATGTTAACCCACATATATTATTTTTCCACTCTGTCTGCATTTCTATACCTGGTATGCATGCATAAATAATGGTGAATAGGTTTAATTTGAATAAAATGTACAAATAATACTTTTTTAAATTTTTAATACTTTTTCTCCTCAAAAAAGTTAAAATTTACCGAATTTTTTATCTAATTCCTTAATTTAAAGGTACTATCTTATTAACCATCTTATGACTATTTTGTTCATAACAGCAATTCGTATTCAATTATTATGTATAAAGTTAATTAAGACTAAGTCTAAATACTATGCAAATCTTGTCACTGCATAGATATTTTTTGTGGTTTCTAAATGTCTGTTGAAGTTAGGAAACAGGGTAATTGCTTGGGATGCAATTAATTAATGTTGATGTGATTCAGAGAAACGAGTAAGCTAAAGTAGCTTATGAGACCATGAATAAATTCTCAAATATGAAATTGTTGGCCCTTGTTCGTAAATGAAATTCGGTTGATGGATATAGCCAAATCTGACGAATTTGCAGTAAATTTATTTAGGTCCGACAGACTCTTCAATAAAGCTCATAAACTCCCAAAAAATTAGGGTGATGTTACTCTATGCATCATTTTTTTTCATGGCCTCTGTGGTTCGTGATTCATTTTTATAATCAAATTCCACAATCTGACGGATCGCATCTAAATAGGGTGTGGGTTTGAAATCAAAATGCTGCTCAAATTTACTACTGTCAAAGACATAATCCCGGTCGTATTGGTACATCATTTCAACCATTTCCCTCATGATGGGTTGGAACAAGCCCATTAGCCTGACAACAAATTTGGAAACGGCCATATATTTGGGTGGAACTCTCAGTTCTTTAGCAAACATTTCTATCCACTTTTTACCGGTTGGCGGATTTGCGGTTGTGGGTAAATGCCAAGTCTGATTGAAAGCGTCTTCGGTATTACCAAGCAAAGCTGTGGCTTTTCCGGCATCGGGAGTGTAAGTGTATGAGTGTTTAACATCAACAGATCCCAGCCAGGTTGCTCTTTTGCCCTGACTTAAAGGCTGGATTACGGTTTGTGAAAGAACACTGTTTGCTTGTGCTCCGGGACCATAAAAATCGGCTGAACGGGCAATGAGAGCCGTTAAATCGCCCTTATTGACTTCATTAAAAATCATGTCTACTAACTGAGCTCTTATTTCCCCTTTTTTACTTGGGGGATTTATGGGCGTGTTTTCGTCCATTCCATTCAAATAGTTGGAATCGTACATATTAATATTATCGAAAAATACGAGTTTGGTCTGATGTTCTTTACAGGCACTAATTACGTATTGCATCAATTTGGGCCAATTCTCTTTCCAATACTTATAATCATAGGGAAAACCAACGGTTAAATAAACGATTGAAGAGCCCCGGACGGCATTACGAACCTGTTCTTCATGAAATAAATCTGCAGATAAAAGTTCGTCCGTTTCATTTACTTTTTGAGGATGCCGGCTGACCAATCTGATATCTTCAGTATATTCTTTTAAAGCTTTAGCCAACTCGGTTCCTATAGCTCCACCTGATCCTAAAATCGTTTGCATATTTTTCCTATCTAATTTTGTAAAGTTAGTACCGAAATATTTTATAAATTAACTATAAATCAGAGATAAAATCGATTATATCCTGAATAAAATCTTTTATTTAGGATATAATTGTTAGAGAGCTTACGATTCAATCGGTATGAGGTTTCATTCCTCCTACGTTGTCATTCCGAAGCTTGTCGAGGAATCTAACAGCGGATAGAAGTCTTTAAATGGTTCCTTTCTATGCGAAAGGTTAATGAGCGTTGATAGATTCCTCCGCTGTGGTCGGAATGACAATGTAAAGTGGTGTGTAGTCGGTACCAGCCGAAAAGATGGGGTTAATATCCTCAAAAGCAAATAAATGTATGATTTGCTAAACCAATTCATTTAATCAGAAATCCAGAATCGCCCCACCTACGTTGTCATTCCGAAGCTTGTCGAGGAATCTAACAGCGGATAGAAGTTTTTAAATGGTTCCTTTCCATACGAAAGGTTGGTGAGCGTTGATAGATTCCTCCATTCCGTCGGAATGACAATGTAAAGTGGTGTGTAGTCGGTACCAGCCGAAAAGATGGAATAAATATCCTCAAAAGCGTTTGATGGATTATTTGTCAAAACTTATACATTCAACCGGGGAATTCCAGAATCGCCCCTCCTACGTTGTCATTCCGAAGCTTGTGGAGGAATCTAACAGCGGATAAAAGTCTTTAAATGGTTTCTTCCCATGCGAAAGTTAATGAGCGTTGATAGATTCCTCCATTCCGTCGGAATGACAATGTAAAGTGGTGTGTAGTCGGTACCAGCCAAAAAGATGGGGTTAATATCCTCAAAAGCGTTTAATGGATTATTTGTTAAACCATTCATATAGTCAGAAACCCAAAATCGCCCCACCTGCGTTGTCATTCCGAAGCTTGTCGAGGAATCTAACAGCGGTTAGAAGTCTTTAAATGGTTTCTTCCCATGCGAAAGTTAATGAGCGTTGATAGATTCCTCCGCTGTGGTCGGAATGACAATGTGGGGTGGTGTTTAGTCGTTACCTGCCAAAAAGATGGGGTTAATATCCTCAAAAGCGTTTGATGGATTATTTGTCAAAACCTATACATTCAACCGGGGAAACCCAAAATCGACTCTCCTGCGTTGTCATTCCGAAGCTTGTCGAGGAATCTTACAACGGTTAGAAGTCTTTAAATGGTT
>DATFMK010000125.1:0-16693 GCA_035267005.1 Balneolales bacterium | reverse complement strand
AGACGGGACAAATGCCTCTAAGCTAATACCGATAGACCAGTTGCTGCAAATGGTTATGGCCGGAGCCGGTAACCCCAAAGCCACCTGTGAAACGGGTGGAATACGACATTCCTGAACCCCAAAAACCCCGGATGGGGGTCAACCCAAACGTTTAATAACACAAAATCACGATTCCATTTACCCCCTCGTATAAGAGAGTTAGGGGATATAAAAAAGGAGTGCGCGACAAACACACTCCTTCCATTAAAATAAGCGAATAGATTTGTTCTATTGATTCCAGATATCTTCGCCGAGGGCTTTGCGTAAGTTGTAACGGCTCAGAGTCATCTGATAAATATTATTGAGACGTTGCAATCGGGCTTGAGCCAGTTTGGTTTCGGAATCCAGTAAATCCTGACTTGTTATTACGCCATTTTCATAACGAATTCTCGCCAGTTTTATCTGTTCCTGCGCTTGTTGTATCTGGAGTTTCGAGGTCTTTAATTTTTTCTCGGCTGCCCGGTAATCCGATTTGGCCCTGGCAATTTGGGACTTTGCATTTCTTGTCAGATTTCGCTTCTCCGCTTCAACCGACTTCATATTTGCTTCGGCTTCCTGTTGTTTATAACGGGAAATATAACCTGAAAAAATCGGTACTTTGAGATTCACTCCCAACATAATATTGCCAAACAATTTATTCAGATCACTGGGATATCCGTCTTTAAATCCCGCCACGCCTTCAGCATTTAAGGAAGGTAATTCGATGGTTCTTGCCAGATCATACTGTTTTTGATAAATGTTTTCCTTGTCTTTGAGAATCTGGAAATCGGGTCGCATACCCATATTCAGGCTGGGCACTCCGTTCAATCCGGTAGTGGTATCAGGTTGGAAAGATCCCATTACGTCCAATGGACGTGACTGATTCCATCCCATTAACTTACGTAAAACAATGAGTTGCTTGTTACGCGTATTTTCAAGATCAACTTTACGATTTTTCTCCGTTGCAATTTGTACTTTTGTCGTCAGTAAATCATAATTTGTTGCCGTACCACCCTCTTGTCGTTTCTTTACCAGATCAAGATCGTGTTGCAAAGTGGATATTTGTTCATTTTCCACATTGATGCTATGCCGCAAAAACAAGACACCATAAAATATTTGAGTCGTGTAATAACTCAATGTCCATTTAACAACACGGGCTTGATCCTGAGTGGTTAACATCCTGGATTTGGCCAGTGCGATATCCGCTTTGGTCCGCCCGAAGTCGTATAAATCCTGCTCTATCGAGACATTGAAATCGTAATTATTGTAAGGAGCAATTGTAAAAGTGCCTCCGTTTCCAAGCGACACAGATGGAACAGGATTAATATGGCTATAATCCACATTAGCGGCCGCTTTGGGATAATAGGTAACATGTGCCTGACGCACTTGCGATTCGGCAGCATTAACCTGATCCTGAATCTCATCCAGACTGGGCTGATTTTGTAATACATTGTGTATCGCCTCTTTCAATGTCAAGGAATCAGGTGATGCTGACTGACCGCTGGCACGGGTTAACGTTACAAGCATCAAGCCAATCGTCAACATTAATATATGCTTTATCATAAGTTTATTATTTTATTACGCAATACGTTAATAGTTTTCAAAAATAATTTCTTTAACCTGGTTCTGTAGCCATTTGCTGTTTCTTCTTCGACTTCTTCTGCTTCTTTTCTTTGTATTTTTCAGGACTCTCTGTTTTCCCGAAGGTTAATAATATTAATGGAATACAAAACAGAGCAAAAAAACCGACCGCAATAAAAGCTTCATCGTAGGTCATTAACATCGATTGTTGAGCCAAGCCAAATGCAATAACTTTCCAACCTTGTAATTTGGCTGTAAACATTGATGACCCCAATGAATAAAATCGATGCATGAATATATTAATCCAGTGCCGGGTGGCATAACTGTAATGGGTTAAATGAGCGACCATCTGATTTCTATGAAAAGCTTCCCGCCAATCCACAAAAGTGGCAATCATTGCCGTCCCAAACGATCCTCCCAACTGCCGGGTCATACTTAAAAATCCTGATCCTTCCGACAAATCGTGACCGAAAACACCGGTTAATGCAATCGTATTGACCGGAACTGATAACGATCCAAGTCCCACACCTCTTAATATAACCGGAAGGAAAAAATTATGGGGACCGGAATTCAAATTTTGTTTGGACAATAGAAAAGTAAAAATGAAAAATATCAAAAAGCCGGCACTCGCCATTAACTGCGGCGGCACCCCCTTCTTGAGCAAAACTCCAACCGTCGGCATCATTATAGCCGCCGTCAAAGCGCCCGGTAGTAAGATCAGTCCGGTTTGCAGTGCGGAATATCCTAACAGGTTTTGAGCAAAAACGGGAAATAGGAAAACAGTCGTATAGATACTAAATCCCATCACAAATCCAAGCAGGACCCCTATCGCCAAGTTTTTATGACGCAAAACCCTGAGATCAACAACCGGTTTATCTGTCGTGAATTCCTGAACGACAAAAGCAACAATACCTACCACCGCGAGTATCGCTAAAATCAGGATGAAATTGGATTGAAACCAATTATCCTTTTCCCCTCTTTCCAGAACAATTTGTAACGCTCCAAATCCCACAAAAAGCCAGAATAATCCCCACCAATCCACACGTCCGGGATGTTTCTGATCCTGAGGTTCTTTAACATTGGCTGCCGCTAAAAGCAAAGCGATCAATCCAACAGGCAGATTGACATAAAAAATCCATCGCCAGGTGAAATGAGTCGTTAACCATCCACCTAAAACCGGGCCGATCAACGGACCGGAAACAACTCCCATTCCGAATAATCCGTTTGCTAACGCAAGATCCTCAGGTGGAAAACTTTCGACAAGAATAACGCGCGAAGTCGGTAAAAGTCCGCCTCCACCAATTCCCTGAACGAACCGGAAAAACACCAATTCCCAGATATTCGTAGCCTGACCACAAAACATGGAAGCAATAACAAAAATGATGATAGATGCCAGATAATACCGTTTCCTTCCGAAAAATGCGGCCAACCAACCGGTCATAGGTACTACAATAACATTGGCAAAAATATAAGCGGTAATCACCCAACTCGCGTCATCCAAATCGGCACCTAAATTCCCCATAACATGCGGTAATGCTACATTGACAATGGATGTGTCAATTAACTGCATTACCGAAGCGGTGATCACTGTTATTGTGATGATTGCCCGTTGGGCATTGCTTATCATGTAAGGTTTTTTACGTACCACTAATTACACCATCTCTGCTTGTAACTCTGTAGATTCCGTTTCGATTATTTCATTCGGTAACGAGGCCTGATTCTCAGACCTTTTGACCTTTCTTTGCTTGAGAGTGAATAAGAGTAAGGGTAAACAAAAGAGAAAGAATACGCCTACAATCAGGAATGTATCATTATAACTCATCAGTGCCGACTGCTGCATCAGCGAGAAGTCCATTGCTTTCAGTGCCTGCGAATGAGCTGTTGTCGCTGCAGATCCATTTGCCATAAAACCATGCGTCAACTCAGAAATACGCGACCTTGAGAGGAAATCATAATTATTTATGTGAGACACCAGCGTTGACCGGTGAAAAGCCTCTCTTCTTTCAATGAATGTTCCGATTAAAGCCACACCGAAAGATCCACCTAACTGACGAAACATGTTTAACAGCCCCGACCCGAGAGAAAGTTCCTTTCCCTGCACACCGGTGAAAGCGATCGTCGTAATTGGTACAAATAAGAAACCGAGTCCCAGACCACGAATTACTAATGGCCAGAAGAAATCAGACGGTCCGGATACCATAGTCAAATGGGATAACATCCAACAGAACAGGAAGAACACTGAAAAACCAATAAAAGCCAATACCTGGGGCTTTACACCGCGTTTAAGCAAGATACCCACCACTGGCATCATCATCGCCGTCGCTATACCTCCCGGGAGCAAAATGAGTCCGGTTTGCAGCGCTGTGTATCCTAATAAGCGCTGGGTAAAGACCGGAAAAGCAAACACCGATCCATATAGACCAAATCCCAGTATGGTTATAAATATTGATCCAAAAGCCAGGGAAGGATGTCGCAACACCTTCAAATCCACTACCGGTTTTTCTGCCGTAAGCTCACGAACGATAAAGAGAATAATGCCGATTACAGCGATGATCGTTAGGATCAAAATGAATTTTGATGAAAACCAGTCATCATCCTGACCACGTTCCAACACCGTTTGCAGACTTCCCACTCCTACTACAAGGAACAGGATACCGAGCCAATCCACTTTTTTATTTTTAATTTCGTATGGGACATCGGTGACAAATATCATCGATAACAAAAAAGCTACAATTCCAACCGGTAAATTGACATAAAAGATCCAACGCCAGCTATAATGATCGGTCAGCCATCCGCCAAGCGTAGGCCCAATGGTCGGTCCAACCACGGCACCGAGTCCAAACAGTGCATTTGCCAGTCCCAATTCCTCTGGAGGATACGCTTCAATCAAAATAACCCTTGAGATCGTGATTAACGCCGCGCCGCCAACACCTTGCATAATCCGGAAGACAACCAATTCCGTAATCGAGGTTGCTTGTCCAGCCAATCCCGAGGCTAAAACGAACAGTACAATTGAGCCCAGAAAATATTTTTTCCTGCCCAACTCACTAGACAACCAATCGGTTAACGGGATTACAATCACATTGGCGATTACATAACCGGTTACCACCCAGCTAACCTGTTGAAGCGTCGCACTGAGACTCCCCATCATGTGTGGCAATGCCACATTCACAATCGAGGTGTCGATCAGTTCCAGCATAGCAACCGACACACAAGTGATTGTTATGATAAATTTTCGAAAGCCTTGTTCGGCCATATCAAATTTTTAATGAGAGAGATTAGTTGCTGTAGAGTTCGACGAAGGTGAGGGTTGGTCATAATCGATAGATGCCGTCACGTTCAATCCTAACTGAAGTGGTTTACTGAAGTGATTGTTTTTATTAAAAACAATTTTTACCGGAACACGTTGAACCACTTTAACGAAGTTACCTGTCGCATTTTCAGGTGGTAACAAGGCATATTTAGCCCCTGTGGCTCCGGCAAATGACTGCACACGACCGGTAAAATCGTGTCCGGGATAGGCATCAATATGGATTTTCACCAATTGACCAACTTTAATATGTTGTAATTCAGTCTCCTTAAAATTGGCTGTCACCCAGACATCATGGGTATTGGTAACCGCCATTAACGGCTGTCCTGTTTGAATCAACTGACCGACTTGTATTTTTTTCTTGGAAATCACACCATTATCCGGTGCCGTAATGTGCGTATAACTTAACTGCAACTTGGCAAAACTCAGATTATCCTGCTGACTTTTAATATTCGTCTTTACCTGTTCTACCTTCTGAACAGTCTGGTTATACTTAGCCTTAGCCGCATTTAAAGCTGCTTGTGCATCATCGTAATTCTTACGTGTAGTCGCACCACCTTTATAAAGATGTGCGGCACGTTTAAAATCAAGCTTAGCTTTATCGAGAGCCACTTTAGCCTGTTCCTGAGCGGCCTTAGCCACATCAAGAGATGCTTTAGCACTTGAAAGTGCCGATTTGGCCATTCTAACCTTTAAAGCATAATCGGTCGTGTCGATTTGAGCTAATAACTGCCCTTTCTTGACATGCTCATTGTCGTTGACCTTGATTTCTGTGATATATCCAGAAACACGTGCCGTAACCGGAGTGATATATCCATCGGTCTGAGCATCTTCCGTTTCAACGTGCGTTGTATAATAACGAAACTCTTTATAACCAAATAATCCGCCAACAATTAAAATAATGGCCAAAACAGAATAAAGAATAATTTTACCGGTAGACAGCTTCTTTTTGCCACCGTTTTGTGATTCATTGCCTTGACTATTCTTACTCATCAATTCTCCTTTAATTTCAACCCATTGTAAATGAGATCGTAAATATGTTCTTTCCTGGATTCGATATACTCATCTTTTTTATCAGCTAATTCGGGTCTTGCTGTCGATATTATCGGAAATGCTATAAAGATGTAAATGCAAGATCCCAATAGCGTTATAAAAGTCTGATAAGGATCGACATCCCGAATCTCACCATTTTTTTGAGCTTCCTCCATTTTCTTCATAAAATGAACTGAAGGAGCTTCTTCAAACTGCCCAACGACTTCGTCATATTTCTTCCGGAGTGTTGTGGCACCGATACCGAGTTCCTGTTGCAACAATAAAGAGTAACCTTCATTTTCTTTCAGGAAATCGATATATCCGTTTATAAATGATTTTAACAAATCGCG
This sequence comes from Balneolales bacterium, assembly GCA_035267005.1. Taxonomy (GTDB): domain Bacteria; phylum Bacteroidota; class Rhodothermia; order Balneolales; family DATFMH01; genus DATFMH01. The sequence goes on along the minus strand of DATFMK010000125.1, from coordinate 10,402 downwards.
AAACGACTGGTTTCCTTCCATGGCATTATGCAGCGCTCTCATGAACTTTGAATACATAAAATCAAAGACTGATTCATACAACAGTTCTTTATTTCTGAAATAATAGTGCACCAGAGCCTTATTGACTCCAGCTGATTTTGCGATTTCATGCAGCCGGGCTCCATTCTTGCCCTTACATGCAAATTCATGTACCGCAGCTTCAAAAATATTTTCTTCGGTTTCCGTGTAAGTTCTTTGTGCCATAGATATTTAACCATCCAATTTAACTAAACGGTTAAAATATACGATTAATTCCTTTTCGTATCAAACATTTCAAATAAAAAAAAGTTCAGTTTTCCTCTATGATTTTGAGGAAAATGAAGGGATTTAGTGAGAGATTTACATTGAAATTCATGCAGAATCAACCAATTAGGCAGATTGAAAAAATCTATTTTCCTTTGAAATTTTTTGGGGGTCTGAAAATATAAACAGTAAAAAAACTCTTGGCCTGAATGAAGCTTTTCTTATTTTATCCATACTTACATTAAATGAAGTAATTAGTCTAAAGTAACAGTCTTCCCAGAAGGCTTTAATTAACAAATCTTCCTAAAGCTCATTCCATCACTATGTCAAAAATTATTACCAGTCCGGATCAGATCGATTTTACACTTGGGGATCTTGAAAATATGGCATTACCTAAGGCCGCATTAATGGTGCAACCGACTTATTTTTCAGTGGATTATGTCATCAATCCACATATGGAAGGGAATATTGGCAAAGTTGACCCCAAAAAAGCATATCGTCAATGGGAGATTATTCGGGATACCCTTAACAAATTAAATATCAAAGTTTACGAAATTGAAGGTCAGCCGGAATTACCGGATATGGTTTTCAGTGCCAATCAAAGTCTGCCCTATTTTGATGGAAAAAAGAAGCATGTTATGATGAGCATTATGCACTCCGGGCACCGGAAAGATGAGGTGGCTTTTATCGAACAGTGGTACCGGATGAATGGTTACGAAGTTCATCATCTTAATCCTAAACAAATCTCTGATTTCGAAGGAATGGGTGATGCAATTTGGCACAGCGGTAAAAAGATCATCTGGGGTGGTTATGGTTATCGCTCATCCATTAAAGCCTACGAAACCATATCTGATATATTTGATGCGCCAGTTATTGCATTGAAACTCACCAAACCGGCGTTTTATCATTTAGATACCTGCTTTTGTTCACTAAACTCTGATAGTGCTCTGATATACCCGGAAGCATTTACGGATGAAGGGTTAGAACTTTTGAATACGTTAATCCCCAATATCTATCATGCCAATAAACATGAAGCTGAAGATCTCTTCGCTTGTAATGCCACTTGTCCGGATGGGAAAAATGTCATCCTTCAAAAAGGATGTTCGGAAGTAAATAAAACCCTTGAAGATGCAGGATTTACCATTCATGAGGTCGATACGTCCGAATACATAAAAAGCGGTGGCAGTGTGTTTTGTATGAAGATGTTAGTGTGGTAACAGTACCTAAAAGACATTGAATACTTCAAGTACTTAAAGTCAGGGGAACTTTTATCATATTTTGAAGTTTTTTTGCCAGGCATAGAACTTTAGGCACTTTCTAACTCAAGGTACTTGAATTATTTAAAAAAGAACATTACTCCTATACACCTTCCTTTTTAAACCTGGAACCTCTATAACAGTCTCAGTGTTTCTAAGTTTATATGAACCGTAATCTCTACGCTTATGATTGAACATTCCAATTCGGATATACAATCCACAATTTACCAGTGTGCCTGGTGCGGTGAAGATAACGAAACTTTTATCGATCCATCACAAGGAGATCGTCAAAATTATACGGAAGATTGTCAAATTTGCTGCCGGCCGAATATACTGCATATTAATTGGAATAAAGATGCACAAAAATACATCATTAGGTCTGAGCAAGAATAGAAAATAGTGGTTATTAGTTGTTTAATATTATCTGAAGGCGATTATTTTAATAGGTATAGATTTTCTCCTTAATTTTCAGACTATTTGATATATTATTGGAAGCCTATGCAAAACCGTTCTTTTGCTCAATCTCTGCATTTTCGCGACTTCGAAATCCTCGAATCCCGAAAGCATTCGGGATGCTGCGGTTCCGAAGTCACTCAGGCTTTGATATTGAACAAAAATCCCGGTTTTGCAAAGCCTTCTATTGATTAACAGCTGGTTTTTTAAAATTGTATGAAGATTCATCTCTGATTGCTAACAAATTTAGCTTTGAAATAAGTTAATAATTTAGTAATATAGCCAAGATTTGATCCAGGGAAACTCCAAATTGTAATACACGTAATACTCTCGTTTTACGCATAATATGAACAATCGAACGCGCAAATCGATCATGATTATGCACCAATTTTTGGTGACGAGCAGTTTATTTCCAATTTTTCAAGTTTTTAAAGGAGGTCCCCGAATACATGTATTTGCATAAAGAAGAATCCATATTTTCAAAGATATTATTAATTACAAAATCCGGCACTTCATTTGTAAGTAGTCGGATTTTTTTTTGCCTTAGCGCTACGCACTTAATCTTGAAAGCTGATAACAACAAACGATAACATGACTTTACCACAAAAAAAACGTGCGACACTCGCACTCTCTGACGGAACCGTTGAACGCGGTATAGCCATAGGCTACGATGGTACAACCGGAGGTGAACTCTGTTTTAATACAAGTATGATGGGATACCAGGAGATCTTTACCGATCCCAGCTATTACGGTCAACTCATGATGATGACTTACCCTCACATTGGTAATTATGGGGCCAGCAACCGTGATGATGAATCCCGCAAGGTCATGATTGCCGGCCTAATCGTTCGCTCTTATTCCTGGGAATACAGCAATCCAATGGCTGATAGCGATCTGGATGCCTACTTAAAACGCAACAAAATAGTTGGCATCAGTGGAGTGGATACGCGCAAACTTGTTCGCCATATTCGTACAAAAGGTGTCATGAATGCCATTATTTCCACTGAAGAAACGGATGAAGAGGTCCTGGTTAAAAAGGCACGTAACTGGGTTTCCATGAAGGGCCTGGAATTAGCCACAAAAGTCACACGCGATGAAGCTCAGACCATTCGTAATGGTGGAAATTTTCGTGTAGCAGCCATCGATTTTGGAATTAAACAAAATATCATCAACAACTTGATAAATCGCGGATGCAATCTTCGTGTCTTCCCCGCCAAGGCTACTTATGAAGAAATCATGCAGTGGGAACCGGATGGTTTCTTTTTATCCAACGGTCCCGGCGATCCGAATGCTACGGCAAAATATGCATTGGACACCATTTCTCAGATGAAAGCAACGGGTAAGCCTATTTTTGGCATCTGCCTTGGACATCAGCTTATGGCTTTATCGGAAGGAATCAGTGTTAGCAAAATGTTTGTGGGACACCGTGGTGCTAATCACCCGGTGCAACATGTCAAAAAGAGATTGGTCGAAATCACCACACAAAATCACGGTTTCGCTGTCGATCCCGATTCTGTTTTAGACGATAAAGCGGAGATCACACATATCAATTTAAATGATAATACGGTAGAAGGATTGGCTTTCAAACGCTTCAATGGCTTCAGTGTGCAATATCACCCGGAAGCCTCTCCCGGTCCACACGATTCATCTTACTTATTCGATGAATTTATCAGTAGAATCGAAGAGGCCAAATCGACCGCATCAGTAAAATAAAACATCAACTTTAAACTGTAGAAGCCAAACATGCCACGACGTAACGACATTCATAAAATTCTTATCATCGGTTCGGGTCCTATTATCATCGGTCAAGCCTGCGAATTTGATTATTCCGGATCACAGGCCTGCCGCTCTCTTAAAGAAGAAGGTTATGAAGTTGTTCTGATCAATTCGAATCCGGCCACCATCATGACCGACCCCATGATGGCCGATAAAATTTATTTAAAACCTCTCACGACCGATTCCATCAAAGAAATTGTAGCTGTCGAAAAACCTGATGCTGTTTTACCGACGATGGGTGGACAAACCGGTTTAAACCTGGCTCGCGATTTACAGCACGAAGGATTCTGGCGAAAAAACAATATTCAAATTATCGGCGTAGATATCGCAGCTATCGATATTACTGAAGATCGTCAGCAGTTTCGCGATCTTATGGATCAGATCGGTATCGATCAGTGTAAAAGCAGAACGGCCAATTCTCTTCTTGATGCTAAAGAAATTATTCTGGAGTTAGGCGGACTTCCCGTAGTGATTCGCCCTTCATTTACCATGGGCGGAATGGGCGGAGGAATCGTCTGGACCGAAGAGGAAATGGAAAAGAAAATTTTACGTGGTCTCGAACTTAGTCCGATCCATGAAGTTTTAATTGAAGAATCGATTTTCGGATGGAAAGAATACGAGCTTGAACTCTTGCGTGATGACAATGACAACGTCGTTATCATCTGCGGTATCGAAAATGCGGATCCGATGGGCGTACATACCGGCGATTCTATGACGGTTGCCCCCACACAAACGTTATCGGATAAGCAATATCAGGCTCTGCGTGATGCCGCAATAAAAATGATGCGCTCCATTGGTACATTCGCCGGCGGTTGTAATGTTCAATTCGCCTATGAACCCGGTTCAGACCGTTTTGTTGCCATCGAAATCAATCCGCGTGTTAGCCGGTCTTCTGCATTGGCATCGAAAGCGACTGGTTATCCTATCGCGAAAGTCGCCACAAAACTTGCCGTTGGATATACGCTTGATGAGTTAAAAAATCAAATTACCGGGACGACATCAGCCTGTTTCGAACCTTCCATAGATTACGTGGTCGTAAAAGTGCCCCGATGGAATTTCGATAAATTCCCCGGTGTCGAAGAAGAACTCACCACTCAAATGAAGGCTGTTGGCGAAGTTATGTCGATCGGTCGTAATTTCCCGGAAGCACTCAATAAAGCCTGGCAATCTCTGGAAATCGGACGTGCCGGATTAGGAGCCGATGGCTATGAAGAAATCGACCGTAAATTAGTCAGGGAACGACTACAAAAACCGCATTGGGATTGGTCACTTCAGGTGCATAATGCCTTTAAACTTGGCACTTCTGTTGAAGAAGTGGCAGATATTACAAAAGTAGATCCATGGTTCCTCCAGCAAATCCGGTATATGGTCTCACTTGAAAATCGAACCGAAGGACAATCGCTCGATTCTATATCAAAAGAAGATATGTTTGAACTCAAGCAAGCCGGTTATTCTGACTTTCAGATCGCTTTTCTGATCAGTAAAAGTGGTGATAAAGTCACTGAAAATGATGTCCGAAACAGAAGAAAAGAATTCGGGATGAAACCATCTTTTAAACTGGTTGATACTTGTGCGGCTGAGTTCCCTGCAGAAACGCCATATTATTATTCCGCCTATGAGACGGAAAACGAAAGTGACATTTCTGATCGTAAAAAAGTCATGATTTTGGGAAGCGGACCAAACCGGATCGGTCAGGGTATCGAATTCGATTATTCGTGTGTGCATGCGGTAGTGGCAACTAAAGAAATGGGATATGAATCTATCATGGTGAATTGTAACCCTGAAACGGTCTCTACCGATTTTGATACTGCCGATAAATTATATTTCGAACCGGTATTCTGGGAACGCGTTCTGGATATATACGAACACGAAAAACCAGAAGGAGTGATTTTACAGGTAGGCGGACAGACGGCGCTGAAACTTGCCAAAAAATTCCGTGATGCCGGTATTAAAATCTTCGGTACCGAATTTGAAATGATGGATCTGGCGGAAGACCGGGGGCGTTTTTCCGATCTTCTCCGAAAAATCGATATTCCTTTCCCACAATACGGAACTGCATTTACGGAAGAAGATGCCCTTAAAATTGCAAAAAGAATCTCGTATCCGGTTCTCATTCGACCAAGTTATGTTCTTGGCGGACAAGGCATGCGAATTGCAGTTAAAGAGGAAGAACTCATCCGTTATGTGGCCAGTATTCTGAAAACTCATCCGGAAAATGAATTCCTGATCGATAAATTCCTTGAAAATGCAATTGAGGTAGATGTTGACTCCATTTATGATGGCGAGGAATTATTTATCAATGGAATCATGCAACATATCGAACCGGCAGGAGTCCACTCGGGTGACTCAACCGCGGTCATTCCGCCCTACACACTCTCTGATAAGGTGATTGAGATTATCAAAGATTATCAGCTTCGAATGGCCAAAGCGATGAATATCCGGGGATTTCTCAATGTTCAATATGCTGTTCAAGGTGAAAAAGTATTTGTGCTTGAAGCGAATCCACGAGCAACAAGGACGATCCCATTTCTCGCTAAAGCAACTGAAATTCCCGGTTCTGCAATCGGTACAAAAATCATGTTAGGTGCGAAATTGAAGGAATTCGATCTGGAATCGAAGTTAGAAGGTTACGCTATTAAAGAGCCGGTGTTCCCATTCGATAAATTTCCTGAAGTGAAAAAAGAGCTCGGACCCGAGATGAAATCGACCGGGGAAACGATTTACTTCATGAAAGATTTCAACGACGAACACTTTAAGACACCCTTCGAATTCAAGAATTTGTATCTGAGTAAGTAGAGAATTATATATTAGTTAAACCTCCAAGGTTTTGAAAACCTTGGAGGTTTTTTTATTCGGATTCCAGATCAAAATAAAATCTCCACTATCCTTTTTCGGCGTTTTTTTAGTCGTTGAATATTCACCTTTACCAACCCGTTTTTATAATCAAAGGAATGCATTTTTCCATCCACTTTAATTGCTTTCGGACGTTGTTTGGCGGCCGCGGCAAATATTCCACCTTCGTATAAAGTCACCTTAATATCATTTGAAAATCGTTTAACACTTAAAAGTGTAGCTGCTGAATTATATTTATTTATCAATCCGATTGGCGCTATACCATTCTTCAAAGGGACAATATCGTATACTTTGGCTCCCATTCGTTTCATCCGCACAGGTATCTTGTCCGATTTTTGGGCAAATTGCAATTTTTTGCTGAAATACTCATAAACGGCAAATGTATTTCCCTTCAATCCAGGAACATCTGCCGGACTAAAAGTACCTTTGACCGTATTAGTATTAGCAAGATTCATTACGGCTAAAAGCCCCTTATTGCCGGTATGTGAGAAAGCTTTAAAAACGCGTTTTTTCTGTAACTGAAAGAGACAATCTTTAGTTGGAAGAAGCGGAGTATCAGAACGAATAATTCGTCCGTCGCTATAAACAAGCGGACGCAGAACCTTGAGATTTTGTTTACCTGGCTTATCGGTAAGATAAATGGGTCCGTCATTCAGAGCTCGAGTGACCGCTTGTAAACGGGCATTCGGATTATACGATTCGAACATATCAAAATCCGGATAGACCATTTGTCCAAAATAGAGCGCATTGTACATAGCCTGCATGACATGGGACGCTGAATTTCCCATTTCAAGATTGTAATTATATGGATGTTTCTTGTTATAGGGGAAATAATCTTCCTCGCTGCGAGCTATAGCGGTGGAACCAAAATTAAAATAGGCGTCAGGTGTCATATCCATACAATTAATAATGGCTCCCTTAAAATAGCGATTTACCTGCTTATTTAACGCGCGATGCAGTGCTGTAGCATAATTCCATACGGGATAGTTATCCTTTGACATTCGCTCAACCACTAATTGATTATCAACCTTAACGAAACTGAAACCCTGCCCTTTAAGCCATTTATACCAGGTTCCATAAAAATTATTCAGAACCTTCGGTTTCGATTTGAGAAAATGATAACGTACCATTTTTTGCTTGCGTCCTGAGCCAACTTTTTGTTTCCAGGAAAATAAATCTTTTGAGTAACGATGTCCTAATTTGGAATCCGGCTTAATTCCATTCCAATATCCATCGAAAGCATGCCAGACTCCAACATTCCTGACTCCATATTTTGTTTTTAACGCATGTATCATCGGCTTAAATCCATGCGGAAATTTTTGTGGATTTGGCTTGAATGATTCCAGTTCACCACCTTTTTGTTGAAACCAACCATCGTCAATCAAAATCCAGCCTAAAGGGAAATGTTCTTTGTTAAAAGCTTTGACCGAGTTAATCACAAAATTTGAATTTAGATTTTTCCCATTATCTGAAGCATTCCAGGTACACCAGCCGATATATTTAAAAACTTTGGGAAAGGTTTTCTTCGTTCTCAAATCTTTTGAACGTCCCATTATCTGCAGAGCATTTCTATACAATCGGGCAAATAAACGGTATGGATCTTTACCAAATCCAATGCTCATCTGAGGCACTTTCTTTGGTTGACGATTATTGACAAGATTTCTGGATTTCGATCCGAAATACCCCCCGTTTTGTCCTAAAGTGGTCATATAACCATTTCCACTCAAAGGAACGGCCGCCCCGTATGTACCATCTGCATATCTCCAATAAAAAAACTGAATGTCATTGGATTTGAGATTAATTAGCTTGTGCACAAGAATAGGCTTAGTCCAGGCTTTCACTGGAGTGTACCGCCAAAAGGACATTCCCTTTTTAAAACCAGGAATGTCGTTAAAAAAAATCCCCATAAAATCAGTACCGTCTTTGCTCTGTAATCCTCCTGGAGACAGGAAAAAACTAATGACGGAATCACGTTGATTCACTTTGTAAGTAACTTTAGCATCTCCCCGCATCGTGTGAAAATCAAATGTTTTATCATGAAAAAATGGTGCATATCGAACATTAGGTTCATTTTCAAAATCCGGTGCGCCGCTTCTCAGTCTTACTTTTCCACCTAATAAAACGCTTATTCCGTATCCATTACTTTTAACAGATACAGGTGAATTGGAATTATTTTGGGCTGATGTGGTATTTATTAACCCGCTTAAAAGGGAAAAACAAATCAATGTTATTACTATAATCGACCCAGGCTTTTCTTTTCTCAACAAATAAGTGCGGTTCATTTGATACATATGAGGGAGATCTATGTTACTCGTTGTTTTGGTAATTCAGAACAGCCACATATTAGATTTTATATGTGATGTAGTCAATTGATCTTCTAAATAACATTATTAAACAAAGAACCCTGCCAGGGTTACGATCTCTCTATATATACTATTTCACAAATACACTTCGATAATTAAACCGCACTACCTAACATACACTTTAAGCGTAGCGGACCCCATTTTCTTACCATCTGCTTCTGCCGCCCAGCTTATGTTTTGCCATTTGGACGTGTTGAGATTAGGAGCAATTAGACGTATCCGGATCGGGAAAGAATCGTGGGCGTTCACTTTAAATGTATGAACAGGTAGTTCACGATGCGCATTTTGTGCTGAACTGCTATCAATCGACCAACCTTGCGGGAAATGGGTTTGTAGATGAAAAATCGCTGTTTTATCCGAATTATTATGAAGAACTAATGGGATTGGAAAATCCTGTCCACCACCTACCCCTATCTCAGGTGCAAGCAGATCAGTCAGATTCTTTAGATCGTGTGCCGGATAAAATCGTTTATAAAAAGCCCAGGGACCGCCAAGTTCCAATGAAAATTCCGCATTGTTTTTCGGGGGATGATATCCCATTACGGGTACAAATGGTATCGGACCTGCCTTCACTCCCTGAAAAATATCTCCCGTTTTGGTACCACCGACAAGCGATTTACCCAAAATAAACGTAAGAGGTTGTTCATAATAATCTAAATTACCTGAAGCGAGAGCCTTCGAAGGTTTATCACCGTATTGTGTTTTATGATACGAAATTTCCTGAGCAGCTAACCGTCCATATGCAACATGTTTGGAAGGTGATACCGCCTTCATCGAATATTCCGGCCCCCGGCCTTTTACAAAACCAAGTTGTGAGGCATCCGTAAAATAATAGAGTTTTTCAGGCTGCCAGGTTCTGAGTCCTTCCATATGATTACCAAACCACAAACGATCTTCAGGTTCCGCCACCTGTTCAGGGAATTTGGTCGGATCACCGGCCATATCGAATGCTTCAGTAGCAATAACACCTGTAGCTTGGTGATCCTCATGATTTTCTCCAACCACCACATCAGGCAACATCGTAATAACTACTTCCGGCCTTGTTAATCTGATAAAACGGACAATTTCACCGAGCACATTTCCATGATTCCAGGTTTCCAATGATCGCAGCACATCATGAACATCACCGGCCGGAGCTGGAGTATCTGGCGCCCTCAGAAACCAAACATTATGAATCCCGATAGAGGAGCATGCCTGACGCGCTTCCATCTCTCGAATTTCAGCTAATGAATGATCTTGCTCGTTACCGACCAGATTTTGTCCGGCATTACCACGTGTTGCAAACACAACCTCAACTTTCTTATGTTCATCAAATACGGCTTTAGCTAAATATCCGGCAATCATCGATTCGTCATCAGGATGAGCTGCGACTACGAGAATATCGGCTTTAAACCGTGGATCAGGTTTAGGATTGACGGC
>DATFMK010000124.1:0-8014 GCA_035267005.1 Balneolales bacterium | reverse complement strand
AATGATCTCAATCGTAACCTAATTCAAAGTCCCTATACAGCGGAGATTCGTATTGACCTTCCAAATGAAGAACAGCGGTTGGAATATATTCGAAATTACAGTAGTGAAGTAGAATATAAGCAAATTTGTGAAGTTCCTGTGACGATATTGGCTCAGCAAACAGCCGGATTGAGTTATATAAATCTTGAAAGTCTGCTGGCGAATGCGCGTGAAAATAAAACGATTATCACCTATGAACAGCTTATCCGAAATAAAAAGGAACTGATTGAAGCGGAAGCGTATGGTTTGCTCGAATTTGTGGAAACTCAATATACGTTAGATGCTGTAGCTGGACATCATCAGGTTAAAAATCATCTCAGAGAAGCCGGAAAAGCATTGAAAAATGGTCGCCATGATGTGATGCCAATGGGGTATCTGATCTGTGGACCGGTGGGCACTGGGAAAACATTCATGATCACCTGTTTTGCCGGTGAGATTGGGGTACCGATGGTGAAACTCAAAAACTTCAGAAGTCAGTGGCAGGGAGTAACGGAAGGGAATCTGGAGAAAATACTGAATTTACTTAAAGCCATGGCGCCTGTTGCCGTCATGATTGATGAGGCGGACGCATATCTTGGGAATCGGGATATGAGTGGTGATAGTGGTGTTTCGAGTCGGGTCTTTGCGCAAATTGCCCAGTTCATGAGTAACACAGAAAACCGGGGGCGTGTTATCTGGTTCCTGATGACCGCCCGACCCGATCTTATGCCGGTCGATTTAAAACGGCAGGGACGAGCCGAGGAGCATTTAGCATTGTTTCATCCGACCACAGAGGAGGAACGCATCGAATTATTCGATGCAATGAAAAAGAAAACAAAGTTGCAGGTTACCGAGGATGTCGTTCCCAAAATTATAAAAAAGGGTACAAAAACTTTTTCCGGTGCGGATATGGAAGCGGCTTTAACACGTGCAAAATTTAAAGCAGCGGCATCGGGTACCGACAAAATTACACCAGAAATGCTGGATGATGTGTTGAACGACTTTATCCCTCCTACTTATCCGGAAGAAATTGAATTACAGACTTTAACAGCTGTTCTGGAATGTACATCCAGGGAAGTTTTACCTGAGACCTATCGATCTATGAATCGTGCGGAAATCACTCAAAAAGTTGAAGAACTGAAAATTATGGTAGGGTGATTTTCAGTGATCAGTTAACAGTGATCAGAAAAAAGTCAAAAATATAAATTTACCTTTTAATCTGAACGGTTCGGTCTTTCCATTGAATTTGGAAATCGGATTCTTTCATAAAATTTTTAGATTTACGAATCCAGTTTTTATTCTGAAGAATACGAACATAACCCTTTTTCAAAGGCTCATTGGGATCGTTGCTTTCGAGGAGATAATTCGATTTTTGATAACGGTCTTTATACTTATGGAAAACTGCCTGTACCGAATTCTGCATCCGGTAATTTATGGTATTGATCCGTTCTTTTTGATGATACACTTTTTGATTAACCACGAGCAAGGCATGAGCTTTGATCATTTGCTGAACGCGCTCCTTTTTTGCTCTGACAAAATCGAATACCCGGTGCTTTAAATTTTGATCGAGATCATCGACATAGAAACGTAACTCATTGATATCGGGTACGGCGATGATGGCCGCTTGCGTTGGAGTAGCGGCTCTGGCATCGGCTACAAAATCGGAAATGCTGAAATCAGTCTCATGGCCCACTCCACTGATGACCGGAACTTCGCATGCATAAACGGCTCGTGCCACAGCTTCTTCATTGAAAGGCCATAAATCCTCAAGCGAACCGCCACCTCGTCCGATGATCAACACATCGACATTTTTATTTTCTGAGAAATAGTTGATGCCATTCACAATTTCAGGTGCGGCGTTAACTCCCTGAACACTGGCGTGATATAAATAGACTTTTACAAGCGGATATTTTTTTTCAAGGGTGGATCGAATATCCTGAAATGCAGCGCCTGTCGCAGAAGTTACGACTCCTATTTTTTCAGGGAACTTCGGCAGGGACTTTTTTTGTATGCGATCGAACAATCCTTCCTCTTTTAATTTTTGTTTAAGCTCCTCAAATGCTTTTTGAAGAGCTCCGATACCTGCCTGTTTTACGTAGGTTACGATCAGTTGATATTTGCCATGTGGCGGATAGACTTGTATATCTCCTCCCACAACGATTTGTTGTCCGTGTAAGAGATCCAGATTAAGTTTTTGGGCCGTACTTCGCCAAATGACACAAGGGAGTTGAGCGTGTTCATCCTTAAGTGTTAAATAAATATGTCCATTATTACTTTTTTTAGGTTGACTCACCTCTCCCTGAACAAGGACATCAACAAATTTTCCTTCTAAAGTTTGTTTGATGTCACTGGTCAATTCAGTGACTGATGGTATATGAACAGATTCGGATGGAGCAGGCTGTGAAAAGAGATCCATGGAAGATATTTTTTGTTAATCCAACATTATTCGCGAAAACAACAATAAACAATACATATCATATTGTAAATAACAAAACTTATAAAAAATAGCTCGCTCCTCAATTTTGAGGACTCTAAAAAGAGCTGCGAAATGTTGCCGTGCTCTACGTCGATTTTCGCCTTGATTACAACAAAATTTCTTGGTGAATAATCCGCGTAAATTCAATTCAACACAAAGATAAAAGACGAATTGAAAATCTTCATGCTAAAATTCAAGATGAGAGGATTTAAAAAAAGAGGCCGGTCAGGGGGGTGACCGGCCTCATGTGGAGGGGGATTAGGAGGGTTGTGTCAATCTATTAGAATTAACGGAACAAATTTGCGAAATATTATATAAAAATTTAAAAAAATATTAATTCCATAGTCATACTTTCGCATGACTCAGCTCCGATAAAATATTAACTTCAGAACTTCTTATTTCTACAGGAGATGGCATAATCTCGAATTGCATGAGCTCCTGTATGGCTGCAATTTCTTTTTCTCGATTTGGTGTAGCCGCAGCCCGAATTTTACCATCTTTCATAAAATAAGCCATAAAATCACCGGAGTTAACTATTCCATCGATGATCAAATCATCCCAATTTTTTACATAACCGACATAAAGCAAATGGGCGTTGAACTGTTCCGTCCAGAAAAATGGAATGCGACGAAATGGCACATTATGATCCAACATGTTATGCGCTGCAATTCGTCCGTGTTGCTGTGCCAGCCGCCAGTGTTCCACACGGATCTTTTCACCGGTTCTAAAGTCCGGATAACGGGCGATATCACCGGCAGCATATACGTGATCGGCAGCTTTTAAATGGGAATTGACATCGATACTTTGATCCTTATTCAAGTCAAAATCCTTGAGGTAATCGGTTACCGGTTCGACTCCAATACCAATCAGTACCAAATCGGTTTCAATTGAATTTCCACTTTTCAGGACTACCTTTTTGACGGAACCATCACCTTCAAATTTCTCAACGGTTTCTCCCAGATGGAAGGTTACTTTATTTTCTTCATGAACACTTTGGATCCATTTACCAATTTCAGTCCCAAATACGTGTTCGAAGGGAACACTTTCCGGTGCTACTACCGTTACCGATAGGCCTTGTTTGGTGAGACTTGCCGCGGTTTCCAAACCTATAAAACTGGCTCCGACTACTACGGCTCTTTTTGCTGATTTCACAGATTTGAGAATGGCATCAGCATCATCAAATGTTCGTAATACGTGAACGTTTTGTAAATCCGCACCGGGGACATCTAACGTTCGAGCTCTTCCACCGGTTGCCAATAATAGTCGGTCGTAATGGACTTTTTTCCCATCTGAATACAGTAACTCTTTGGAATGGACATCCACTTCAGTGACTTCTTTTCCTTGAACCAGTTCAATATCATTTTTTTCGAAAAATTTATTGGAACGTAACGGCATCCATTCATCTGGTGCATTTCCGCTTAAATAATCTTTACTCAAATTGGGCCGGTCGTAGGGAAGGCGTTTCTCCCGGGTAATCATGAGGATGCGTCCCTCAAATCCTTCTTGTCTCAACGTTTCGGCGGCAGCTTCACCGGCAGCTCCTGCTCCAAGAATGACGAATGTTCGGTCGTCTTTATCCGGATTATAAGAGCTCATTTTAGCAGAGGTCCGGCCGGAAAATTCTTCAGGTATCTCAACGACTACATCATTTCCGTTTACATGTACATCGAATGTATTCAGAGCATCAAGAGCAGGCGGATCAACATTTTTACCCGTAGTCAGGTCGAACGCGGCATGATGCCAGGGACAAACGACATTATGATTTTTAAGAACGCCAGTTGCCAAAGGTGCACCGTAGTGTGTGCAAGAAGCCCCGGTCGCATAAAATTTACCATCAATTTTGCTTACAAGTATTTTGTTTTCCCCAACAGTGATCTCTTTCATATCACCATCCTGAAAATCGTTTACCTGGGTAACAACTTGATCATTATTACTCATAAAATGCTCTCCATAATTTTAATGCAAAATGGTTTCTTTATGATTGAAAAACGTACTTTATACAATATCAATTCCCTGAAACCATAAAAATTTTAAGATTTTCACGATTCAAAAGTGAAGAAATTCAAAAATTAATAATAATTAAACTGAATACATTGATTATATCTGAAGTTTCTGTACTATCTTTCAGATACAAAAAAACTTAGGAAGTTTCAGTGTTGAAATTCATTTAAACATTCATAAAACTTTTTGAGATCTGTAAATAAATGAAATTAAGAGGACTTTCTTCTTATATCCAACAGCTATTAAATTAGTGGATTTCGAAGTCGCAAAAATGCAGATATTAGGTAAAAGAACCGTTTCGCATAGGCTTCTTAGATTATTACTGGTCTGTTTCATGTAAATACAATAAATTTGACCGGCCATTGTATTAAATGAAAAATAATTTATGAAAAACGAGACACCTGATTTACTATTTAAAAATGTTAAAATCGCCACTTCTGAAAAAGTCGGAGATGTTCCGGTCGATATTCGTATTAAAGACGGTAAAATTGATGAAATTAGTGAGAAGTTAGAGGCTGTCAAAAACGAAAAAGTACATGATTATGATGGCGCTTACGTCTCTCCTGGCTGGATGGATATGCATGTTCATTTCAGAGAACCGGGGTATGAACATAAGGAAACAATTGTAACCGGTGCTTCCGCTGCTGCATTTGGCGGATTTACCGCCGTTGCCTGTATGCCTAACACCAATCCACCGATTCACACAAGAGACGTGGTTGAATTTATCATTAACAAATCTCGTTCACTGCCCGTCGATGTCCATCCGATAGCGTGTGTTTCAAAAGAGCGAAAAGGTAAAAGCATAACGGAAATGGCCGATCTCAAAGAAGGGGGTGCCGTTGCTTTTAGCGATGACGGAGATCCTGTATCGAATTCCTGGCTGATGCGGATAGCTCTCGAATACTCATCGATGCTCGACCGGCCAGTTATTAATCACGAAGAAGATCTGAACTTGTCCCGGCCCGGACACATGAACGAAGGAAAAGTTTCTGCCCGATTAGGTATCGATGGGACTCCGGGCATTGCGGAGGAAGTCATGATAGCACGGGATATTATGCTTGCGGAACTTACCGGCGGGCATATCCACATAGCGCATATCAGCACCGCTAAAGGCGTGGAATTGGTCCGGCAGGCAAAAGTTAGAGGGGTGCGCGTTACCACAGAAGTTTGTGCTCATCATATTGATATGACAGACGAGGAGATAGAAAAACAGGATTTCGATACCAATTTTAAAATGCATCCGCCATTGCGAACAGAAGAAGACCGGCAGGCGGTAATAGACGGTTTAAAAGATGGAACTATCGATGCTTACTGTACGGATCATGCGCCTCATGCTATCGAAGAAAAAGATGTGGAATTTATTTATGCTCCCAATGGTATAATCGGATTGGAGACGGCCTGGCCGATTGCTGTGAAACGGCTGTATCAGTCGAAGGAGATGCCCTTAAATGAAATTTTGGCAAAGTTAATTGATAATCCGAGAAAAATACTTCATCTGGATATTCCCAAAATTGAAGTGGGAGCCGAGGCCAATCTGACCTTTTTCAATGTGGATGAAAGATGGCGTTTCGATACGAAGCATATTCATTCAAAGTCAAAAAATACGCCATATGTTGGCAGCGAGATGATCGGTCGTGCGCTCGGGATTTACAACAAGGGACATTGGGTTGTTAATAAAATTTAATCATACGAATAAGTCCTTTAATCAATCCGAATGAGAGGAAAAAGTATGTTTCTCCACATAAATAATCTGTTTTGCGTTTCTTTGTCGTCGGTACTCAGTGGTCTGTCGTCCAAAAATTAGAGCTCAAAAACCAACGTTCATTATTGAAATACAGTATTAATGCCCTAAATAGGTATTAGGTTTGATGAGATACTGAAAAAGCTGATCATCAACTGGATTTTTAAGATAATGATAAGCGAACTGGGAGTACGACTTCCTATTTAATCGATTTTGATAAGAATTATAGTGTTGAGCCAACAATTGAACCGTCATGAAAGCTTTTGAGCGTGGTGTCTTTACATAACGCGATAAATCCTGAATGGCATTGATACAAACCTGTAATTGACTATCGTCTATTTGATACATTGCATTTTTTATTGGTTTGTTATTATAAGACTGCATTAAATAGGACTTAAAGAGTTGATTGATGAAATGTATTACCTGTGTGGGCTGAGAGGCTAATGAACGGTCACTGAAATAGCCCATCTCTTCCGCCTTTTTCAGAATGGCCTGACGCTGTAAAGAGAATTCCTTACTATTTATGTAAGGTTCATTATTTAATTGCTGTAACTCGTGATAAAAATATTTCGACATGGCCCGGTAAACAAATAGATTAAATGGAGTTCCCGAGAAATCTTCCATCGCTATAACAATTCTCAGATTATCCACCTTAAGCATTTCACTGGAATCTCCCTTTCTCAAATGCTGCATGGCTTTAGCAATCGCATTCTGCATTTTCGAATTTTGATAGCAATAGTATTGAAAATACTGATTATAACGAGCATTAATTTTCGAATTATCTGCTTTTATGGAAACATTTTTAGGATAAGTTGTGCTATTGATGGAAATAGTTAAATGCTGACCCGGTTCGATATAAATCGGATAACTGAAATGTTTATACTTAACAAAAAGAACGGTAGCCGAATCGATAGGTATTTTTTGATAATAATGATTCTGATGCTGTAAATCTATAGGATAAAATGTAGGCTCTTTTAAAGGGTTATTAAAGTTATATTTTACTATCTGCAAACTCTTTTGCGGGGCATTTTCAATTATACCTGATATCGTTGCATAATCTGGCGTTCTCATGAAGGCATAATAAAATACTAAAATACCCATCAGTAAAGATGCAATCGTATAGCGTAGATAAGACATGCCGTGAATAGTTATACTTTTACTTTGTTATTTGAGAAGACCATGCAAAACCGTTCTTATACCCAATATCCGCATTTTCGCGAATTCGAAATCCTTACAGATGGCTCATATGCTACGGATCCGAAGTCACTCAAGCTTTGATCTTGAACAAAAGCCTTGGTTTTGCAAAGTCTTCTTGATGTTTTCATGAATCAAAATTAGGATAATTTTATGTAAATACAGGGGCATAAAACATCTCTTAACTAATATTTACATCCCTTTTTAGCGGTATTTAAAAGCATATAATTATAATTGCATCTTTTACTTTATTACTATTTTGGGAAATAAATTTTACCATAATTATACAAAGCCACTTAAAATAGGGAAATTTATTAGAAGTAATAATCGCTATACAATTTTTAACATTATTAAATGGATGTCACTTATATTGGAACCCGAATGTTTTTGGAAATCTCTTAAAAGTGGAGATTATTATGGGCTATGCTAAATAAAATTATTTTTGGGAATTAAAAAATATTATTTCGAATCTCGTAAAGTACAAACTTATAAATACCAAAAGGTTGAAGAGATTTTAGTTAATTTTGCGGGATAACAATAGTAATTTTTTTTGAACAAACCACGATTTTAGTTAACCTGTTTTC
>DATFMK010000123.1:0-2666 GCA_035267005.1 Balneolales bacterium | reverse complement strand
CTTGAAGCCAACCATGACGAAGAGATGCTCATCAACGGCCCCTATCCGTGGTCGGTCAAACAGCGGGTAAAAAGCAGAACCGGCCACCTGTCCAACGCGGCATCGAAAACCCTCCTCAACGAAATTCAACACGACCGGCTGAAGCATGTCATTCTGGCCCACCTCAGCGAAACCAACAATACCCCCCAGAAAGCCTTAAATGAAGTCGGTCAGGCCCTGACCCGCTGCAACGCACGCCTGGATGTTGCCGTCCAGCATGAATGCGGAGCGCTCCTAAGACTTAAATAATTGAGGAGTCAGGGAGTTTTTATTCTAACTCCTTGAGTACCCAGCGGAATGGATGATCTTTTTTTAAATCGGATGCTGTTCGAGTGGCTTAGGGATCGTTAGAAAGAACAGGCGCATGTAGAAATCTATTTTTAAGGAAATTTTAAAGTTATGAAATTAACCTATTGATATTTCAAAAATAGTTTCCTGTTCTCTCTCTACGATCCCTTGCCGCGAGTTCATGCGGTTTAAAAAAAGATTATCTATGGAGCGACTTTATTAAAAAAACACCCCGACCCTTCAAATAATTGAGGCGTCGCGGTTTTCCCGTTTCCCATCGCTTCGCTTATGACCTGGACAGTTTGATGGACACGTCGGCAGGTACCGCCAGCTTGGCTTCCACTTCGACGGCTTTGATGATACCCACCGGGACAGGACACGCCGCATGGGGGCAATGTTGCATGCTCAACTCGATCGTTTGAGGTATTGACCGGCGGAATGAGATTTCCTCAAACGGATTGACCTGCTTCAGATTTTGCGCCAGCTTTTGAATGGACTTGCAATCACTACGGATGACCAGGTTACAGGCCTTACCGTTCATTTTCGCCTCAACCACGGTTGTGAAACCACAAATTCCCGAATGTATTTCAGCTTTAGACAAGACTTCCTCCTTAAGACAACGTGTCCGTATTTCATATTTGCGTTAAATTTCAATATCTATTTTTGTAGAACATGACATCTAATACGTCATCATCTGATTGGCAAGTTATTTTCGAAAACACTGCTTTTGAAACAAATCGTTATAATTTTTCGTTTGTGTCATCTCAGGATGTACCTCATGATCATCCTAACGTTGCTTTTCAGCGGACGCGGCTTTTTTGCGATCCGCTGCAAAAGCCTTGTTGGGTGTTTTTATTAATTCACACCTTCAAATCTTTCCCATTTGAAATTAGAGCCTTGAGAATCGCCGGAACGATAAATATTCATTAACGCTGCCAATGAATTATCATTGCAATCGTCATCACAATCTTTACCAATCTTTCTAAACAAAAATGTAACATCAGGATATGATGGAAACCGAATCGGAAAATTTTTAGGAGGGCCAATGGAGTTAGGCGAGAATCCCTCCGGCATTGCACTCCATTCACTCTTTGAAGTATTGATTAGTATCCACTTGGCATCAATTTTAGCTATTACAAATTGGTGGCCATTTATAGTCATTTCGCTATCATTTTTTTCAAGAGCTTTATTATAGTCATCCGCCTTACTTGAAATAACGTATCGAAGGTCTTCAGGTTTATCCATCAAACCGATTGCTTTCACAACGGCGATAAATGAACGGGCATAATGGGAACAGCCAAAAGCAGCTTTGTATTTAATAATCTCATCAGCAGATGGTGCGAAGAAGACATCTGCTGGAGTTTTTTTCATATATTTCTCATGCCAATCCTTTAAATTCCGTTTTTGTTCATCTGATATTTTAAAGGAAACAAGAAAACCAAGCTTAACTTTTTCTAATAAATCATAGTAGATATATCTACTTGGCTTTATAGAATTTTTGTTGACGCCTGTGTTTTCGTCAATCAGTATTTTGGATACCTTGATAAGTACTGATAATTTATCTTTTTCTGGGTAGGAATCAAGAACAGGTTTTAGAACATTAGATACATAATCATTAACAACTGGGGTGACTTCTATAAGATTTTCTTTCTTATCATTGTGTTTCAACGATTGAATCGACGTAGCAGAACACGATAAAATGGCAACAAATAGTATGGTTAAAAGCACTGTAATATTAATTGATTTCAGGATATGTTTCATACTCAATTCCTGATTATGAAATGATCGATCTTTTTTATTTGATTGATCGCAACACCCAACATTATATATTATACGGCTGCATCTTTTTTACAGGATTTATTAATATGAGACAACTATACAAAAATAGTGGAAAACCGAAAGAAAAATCAATATATATAATGATATTAATTTTCTATGCTTATCTTTGGCGGCGGCAAACTTATACAAAATTGTGATGAAGGATCATGGCTGTTGCACGCCAACGGCGGATAAAAGGGAACACATTTATGAAGCATCTAGGACAACAGCTTGAGGAGTTTTGCGGCATTCAGACCGGAAATGGCATCTATTTGCGTCCGGGTCAGCCCGGCGTTTTCGAGCTCTTTGAAATACCTTGCCGGTGTTAACAGGGGAAAGTCACTGCCAAACAGAATCTTGTCAGGGCCGGCGATTTCCGTTGCATATCTGTATATCTCCGGACGGTACAGAAACGGTGATGCGGCGGTATCGAAATAGACGTTTTTTAGGCGCTCTTTGACGTCTTTCTTGAGAAGATTGAAAAAAAAGATGCCCCCGCCCCAATGGGCCAGAACGATTTT
>DATFMK010000122.1:0-2907 GCA_035267005.1 Balneolales bacterium | reverse complement strand
CGGTCGATAAGCATATCTTATTTGGTATAGCACCAAATAATTTGGAAACCAGCCGGCTATACGCAGTTAATATGGAAGAAAACTTTGAATTTAAAGTTAACGATACCAAGTTTAACAAAAGTGATCTCGGCTGGCCTAACTACTTGATGGGCGTAGTCGATCAGCTGAAGCAAGCTGGTTATCAGATTCAAGGTTTTGACTGTGTTTTTGGTGGAGACATCCCAATTGGAGCCGGAATGTCGTCATCTGCAGCACTTGAGGGTGGTTTGTTGTACGGATTATCAGAAATTTTCGGTTTGGAAATTGATCGACTGGATATCGTAAAAATGGCTCAAAAGGCCGAAAATGAATTCGTTGGTGTGCAATGTGGTATCATGGATCAATTCATCAATATTTTTGGAAATGATAACCACGTACTAAAACTAGATTGCCTGACTTTAGAATATGAATATCATCCATTCGATAATCAGGATTACCGGATCGTATTATGCGACAGCAAAGTAAGACATGATTTAGCCACCTCGGAATATAATATTCGACGGAATCAGTGTGAAGAAGGTGTCAGTATCCTTCGAAAATATCACCATGAAGTTAAAAGTTTGCGAGATGTCACATTTGATATGCTCAATAAACACAAAGATGAATTTGATCCGGTGATTTTTAAACGCTGTGAATATGTTGTCGAAGAGAATAACAGAGTGAATAACGCCTGTGAAGATCTGGAGAAAGGAGATTTCGCCTCTTTTGGTCAACGTATGTTTGCTTCTCATGACGGATTACAAAATAAATACGAAGTCAGTTGTAAGGAACTCGATATTCTTGTTGAAATCGCTAAAGGTATTGATGGCGTCTTAGGTTCACGGATGATGGGTGGCGGATTTGGCGGCTGTACCATAAACCTTGTGGAAAAAGATAAAGTCGATAATTTCGTGAATTCTGTTAAGCAACAATACGTTAAACAAACGGGTCATGATACTGAAATTTATCAGACCAAAATCGAAAATGGCGTTTCAACAATCTTTAAAAATGAGACAACCTGATGAGTGATTTTAATTTTGAAAATCATCCACATAGAAGATTTAACATTTTAACCGGGGAATGGATTCAAGTTTCCCCACATCGTGCAAAACGACCGTGGCAGGGACAAGAAGAAGAAACCCCGGGTGTAGAAAAACCCAAATATGATCGCAACTGTTATCTTTGTCCGGGTAATAAAAGAGCGGGAGGTGCCGTAAATCCCGATTATCCGGAAACTTATGTATTCACTAACGATTTCAGTGCGTTAAAACTGGAAACTCCGGAAGCCGACATCAATGATGATAACCTGCTTATTGCTGTAGGAGAACAAGGTATTTGTCGTGTCATTTGTTTCTCACCTCGTCACGACTTGACCCTCCCCGAAATGCCTGTTTCCGCCATCCGTAATGTTGTAGATGTCTGGACTAAGGAATATGAGGAATTGGGGAATAAGGAAAACATCAATTACGTTCAGATATTTGAAAATAAGGGTTCCATTATGGGATGCAGTAATCCGCATCCTCACGGACAAATCTGGGCGCAGCATACAATTCCCGATGAACCGGCGAAAGAACACCGTCAGTTCACAAATTACATGACGGAACATCATCATTGCCTCTTATGTGATTATTTAAAAAAGGAACAATCATTAAAAGAGCGAATTGTCATTGAGAATGATAATTTTGTTGTGCTCGTTCCCTTTTGGGCGGTTTGGCCCTATGAGACTCTACTTTTAAGTAAACGTCATTTGGGTAATTTCTCGCAATTGACCGAAGCGGAACGGGATTCTCTCGCCGATATCATCCACCGGATTACTATACGTTACGATAATATCTTCAATGTATCATTCCCTTATTCCGCTGGATTTCACCCATCGCCTACGGATGGGCACAGTCATCAGGAGTGGCACTTTCATATGCATTTTTATCCTCCTCTATTGCGTTCTGCAACGGTTAAAAAATTTATGGTTGGCTATGAAATGCTTGCCAATCCTCAACGTGATATAACAGCCGAATTGAGTGCCGCAAAATTACGCGGACTGCCGGAAGTCCATTACAAAAAGAAGAAATGAGAGCATGATTCCTTAGCCCGAATTATTCACGTATATAATAAGAAACATTACATATGTGAATAAAAGAACATATAGAAAACAGCTCGTTCCTTATACTTAAGAATGCAAAAAAAAGCTGCGAAATGTTGTCGTGCTCTGCGTTGAATTTAAAAAATGTTTAATCAACGTGAGGTTCGTTTAAGATGTTGGATTAGACCTCTCAAACTTTATTCTAAATCATCCAAAATGCGAATTCTGCAAATTATTAATGATTTAGATCTTGAAATTTGAATTAAAGATCCAAAAAAGACCTGAGGCTGTCCAAAAAGGATAAATTTGAATTAATGTGATTAAAAAATTTAGGTACCTTAAAAAACCCTGAATAAAGTAAACAATAAGATGCTTTGATTTTTTATTGTAAGTCTAATAATACTAAAATTATAGCATTAACACGATCTTACCCACCTTAATTCCCGAAAGCGTGAGGGACAGGCTCTCCCTAACATTTGGGAGGGCATTTTGCTCTCAAGTTATAGTGATGTTCCTAACTTATTTAACGTGAGGTTTGGATAAGAATCGCAGGGTTGTAATAATTACATTGAGAATACGACCTGAAAAAATATGACCTATCTTGACGACGGACGACTGACCACGTCGACACAGAGCTGTTTTGATGTATAAAGCATGATTCAGATACCGAACTCACGTTGATGATACGGTCTTTCAGATTAAATAATGTTTAATTACTATCAGAGCATTTCTCTGTGGTCCGTGGTCCGTGGTCTGTGGTCCGTGGTCCGTGGTCCGTGGTCCGTGGTCCGTGGTCCGTGGTCATAGAA
>DATFMK010000121.1:0-9546 GCA_035267005.1 Balneolales bacterium | reverse complement strand
TCTTGTTTTCCAAACCTTTTGGGCATTTCGTCATACATGCTGGGTAAATTAAGAGCTGCCACTTTTATTCATTTCGACCTTATAGAAGATCTTTCCTACCTGTGGCTGCATGAAGCTGAAAATTTAAGATGGTTAAAAGGCTTATATGATGAAATCCTTGTTTATGGGGTAAACACTTACGAGATCATCAACGAGTTAAAGGCTATCTGGGATCCGTCTGCCACCATAAAACGAATGGATTCATTGGATGTCATGCAGGTTTCCGCCGAAGAAAAAACATATAGTTTCAATTTGGATTCGGCTTTTCCAGCTATTATGTTAGCACTTTATCCGTGATTGACAGTAATCCGAATTATTCACATTCGGTAAAAATACAACATATAAGTATTTGATAATAATAAATGAGTCTTCTCTAACAAGATGTTTTTGCCTAAAAAAGTGTTGAATATGGCTCAAATTCAAGGCCTGAAAATCAAATTTGGGGCTTTTTAGAGCGAACTCATAAATTAAATAGATTATTTTACGTTCCGGGTGTTTAACCCGGATTATTCACCAAGGAATTTAGTTGTGATCAAGATGAAGTTAAAAATGCGCATGAAACGTACAAGGGTACATTGAATAAGTATTTTGAAGGTCAACGCAAGGCAGGACTAAATTTCGTAGTTCTTTTTAAAGTCCTCATAATTGAGGAATAAGTTAATTTTTATAAGTGATCAAATTTACAATAGGATATATATTGTTTCTTATTGGTTACGTGAATAATTCGGGCTAATCCGGGTTAGAACGATTTCAATTCTTTTTACTTAATTTCTATGAGGATAATAACCGGTAAGTTAAAAGGTCGAAAGATCAAGCTACCTAAAAATATCAGAGGGATACGCCCGACATCCGATCGCACAAAAGAAGGGATGTTTGGGGTTATCGACGCCCGCAAGAGTTTTCGTGATATCCGTATACTCGATTTATTCAGCGGATCCGGGAATCTGGGTTTTGAAGCGATCTCCCGGGGCGCTAAAGACGTGCTTTTTGTTGATAACAGCCGGGAAGCCATCAAATGGATCATGGAAAATGCCAAATCACTGGATATTGAATCTCAGGTAACTTGTCAGAACCTGGATATTCTTCGATTCCTCCAGGGACCACCTTCTCCATATGATCTGGTTTTTGCCGATCCGCCTTACGATTATCCCGAAATGCTGGCATTAATCGATCATATTATCAACGATGGCTGGCTTAAAGATGATGGATGGTTTATATTGGAACATGATGCACGCCATAATTTTGCAGATCACCCTCACTGTGTGTTCATGAAACCCTATGGCAGAACCATTGTAACCATTTTCCTGAGTTATCCCGTTTATCAACCTGACACGGATGAAAAAGAAGAGCAGTCATGAAACTAACAGCATTATATCCCGGTTCTTTCGATCCCATGACCTATGGACATATCGACATTCTGGAACGCGCCACCCATATGTTCGACCGGGTCGTTGTTGCTGTTGCCAATAATACCAGTAAAAAATGCGTGTTTTCGGTTGAAGAACGGTTACAACTCATCACCGAATGTGTCAACTCTCACGAATGGCGCGATCAGGTTGAAATAGATCATTTTACCGGTCTTTTAGTTGATTATGCCACTAAACGAAATATCCATACATTAATCAGAGGCGTACGTCAGATATCCGATTTTGAATATGAATTTCGCATGGCTCTGATGAACCGCCGGTTAGCACCAAAAGTGGATACCTTATTTCTGATGCCCAGCGAGGAACTCACTTTTGTATCAGCCTCTCTCGTTCGTGAAGTCGCCTATTGGGACGGCGAACTAACTCATTTTGTACCCGATAATGTCGCTAAAGCCCTCCGCGCGAAATACGCTGAAATAAGGAAAAAAGAAGTAAAATAAACCTGAAACGATCCAATTAAGGATAGTAAACACCTTTTGTTTTTTGTAAATTATGGCTCGAAACGAGAATACCAAGCACTTAAAAATTCAAATCCAGTATATATGATTTCCAAGCGAGCTGCATCACTTGCTCCCTCAGCAACTTTAAAAGTATCAGGGCGAGCGAAAGAACTCCAACGTGCCGGAAAAGATGTCATTTCTTTAAGCGCCGGCGAACCCGATTTTAAAACTCCACGTCATATCTGTGATGCCGCGATAAAAGCCATCAACGATGGTTTTCATGGTTATACTATGAATGTCGGCACTCCGGAATTGCGGGAAGCCATATCCGCGAAATTGAAACGCGATAATGGACTTGAATATAAGCCTAATCAAATTATTTGCAGCAACGGCGCTAAGCAATCGATCGGGTTTTCCCTTTTAGCTTTAGTCGATGAAGGAGATGAAGTAATCATTCCCGCTCCTTACTGGGTATCCTATCCGGCGATGACAGAATTGGCCGGCGGTAAACCCGTTTTTGTTCGTACGGCTTACGAAAATAATTACCGTATGACTCCCGATCAGCTCGAAGAGGTTATTACACCCAAAACTAAAGTACTTATCCTGTGTTCTCCATCGAATCCCACTGGAAGTCAGTATTCCGCTGAAGAACTTAAAGCTTTGGCAGATGTCCTTCGTAAATATCCCGATATTTATATCATCTCCGATGAGATTTACGAATACATCGTCTTTGATCAAAAACACGTGGGTATTGGTCAGGTTGCACCCGATTTAAATGACCGAATTCTGTTGATTAACGGATTCTCAAAAGGTTTTGCCATGACCGGATGGCGACTTGGTTACATGGCCGGACCCGAATATGTTGTCAAAGCCGTAGCCAAAATTCAAAGTCAGGAAACATCAGCTCCTTCATCCATCTCGCAAAAAGCCGGTGAAGCCGCTTATACGAACGGACTCGATGAAGTGCTCAAAATGCAGAAAGCATTTAAAGAACGCCGGGATTATATCGTACAGGCTCTTAATGATATTGAGGGCGTCCGATGCTTTAAACCGGGTGGTGCGTTCTATGCTTTCCCGGATATTTCTGCATTTCTCGGCAAAAAGACGGCTAATGGTGAAGAGATCAAAACGAGTACCGATTTATGCTTGTACTTGCTCGATGAGTACGAAATCGCGGTCGTTCCCGGTGATGCTTTTGGAGAACCCAACGGCATCCGAATCAGCTATGCAACATCGTTGGATCAGCTTAAAGAAGCCATCAACAGACTAAATAAGGGTTTGCAAGCGTTGGTTTAACGTAAAACGAAACAAAATAACCATACACAGTTATGTCGTAATTAGTTATATTTGCAGTAAAAATGTTACAACATAATCTGATGTTTTAACCCTAAGAATGCATTAGCTATGCCTACGTATGTATACAAACGAGAGGATGGAACAACCTTTGAAATGATGCAAGGGATTAACGACAAACCGTTAAAAACCGATCCGGAAACAGGACAAAAAGTCAAACGCGTGATCTCTGGCGGAGCCGGTGTGGTTTACAAAGGAGATGGATTTTACGTAAACGATTATAAGAATAAGTCCGGAAATGGAAGCACAAAAAGTAAAACTTCCGATTCTTAGCTGATATTCTGTTTCATATTTCATCCAAAAATTAGAAATATCTTTCCATTTATAATCTTTTAAGTAATTCAAGACAGAACACGACAAAATTTTGCAGCTCTTTTTAGATTCCTCAAATGTGAGGAATGCGTTATTACTTACAAGATATTGTTCCTTCAGTATGATAGGTATTGATTCTTGTAGCTTACGTGAATAATTCGGATTAATGAAGCTTTGATGCCAGCGTTAAATAATTATAAATTTAGCCGGTTCTTTGCTATCAACGTATTTATTTCCTTATCTTAGTTTTTTAAATAAATACACTTATGGGTACATCTGAATCAACAAAAGCAAAAGGAGACAGAGGCGAAAAGCTCGCCACCGTTTATCTCGAGAATAAGGGATACACGATTCTTGAGCATAATTATCGTTTCGATAAAGCTGAAGTTGATATTGTAGCACATAACGGACGTGAAATTATTTTTGTGGAAGTAAAATTACGTTCCAGCCTTAATTATGGTCATCCTGAAGATGCTGTAACGAAAGAAAAAATGGAACAGATTTTTAAAGCAGCGGAAGCCTGGTTGTATGAACGTAAAATGGATGGATCACCGGCCCGCTTCGATGTCATATCGATTTTAAGCAAATCAGATACGGAGCATAAGATCAAGCATTTTGAAAATGCTTTTACATACCGGTGAACCGGTAAACACTGGGAACTGATTTTTGAATGAACGAAAAATTTAGACAACGGTCAGCGGTCATTCTGCTCGCTTGCTATGTGCCGGTAATCCTTACCCTGGGATTTCTGCATAAGCATAAGCCTATTGCTCCGCCTGTAAGTGGACATCACCTTGTCTATAATCATTACAACTCTCATAGCCTGTCTCATCCTATAAGCGGCTTTTGTCCGGCTTGTCACTTCGCATCCGGACACGTTTTCACGCATATTCCAGTTCTCAGATTATCACCGGATGGACACCACTTCTTTTTTCATGCGACCGTTCACCACTTTCACTTACAATTAAAACACCTTCCCGGCAAAAGAGCCCCACCTGTATCGATTATCTAACCTCACATTTTGTCACTAATGGGTTTGCTATACCCATCAAATGGCATCTCTGTGGGTACCTCTCTATTCATAATTATTATGGGTTCGAAATATGTATAAAAATCATAATATCGTAGATTTTTTATCGGATTTAGGTTCCAACAACTGACTCTATTTGTCTGCGATTGGCTTCTTATCCGGTCATTTTATCTGTTTTGAGGATCTCATATACGGGAGCCATGACCAGAATTATTAATAATAATCGGTCTCCTTTAACCGGTAATTCTTCAATGACTATCTGTGATTCTGATATCGAGCTCATCTGATTACTTAGAAATTTATGTTCCATCACAATTCAAACTATTATGTCGATACGAAAAGAACACTACACTTTAAGATTATTTACAAGCATACTACTATTAATGCTTTTTATACCCGTTAGTCAGTTAATGGCTCAAAAGCTTAGCGGGCATGTTTATGATGTCAATCATAATCCTATTCCCGGTACTCAGATTTATATCACAGCTCTGAATCAAGGGACGGTAACCAATAAGGATGGATATTTCGTACTAAAAAATCTTCCCCAGGGTACTTATGAGGTACAAATTTCATATGTGGGTTATAAGAAAAAAATCCTGCGTCTTGATCTCTCAAAAATAAATAAACCAATTACGGTCACGTTGACGGAAAGTACCCTGGAACTTCCCGGGTTAACCGTAACCGGAACGCCACAGCCTACCGATATTTTATCGAGTTCACAGTCGATTTCGGTGGTAAACGCAAAAGATTTTGAGAAAGAGAGCGGTGCAACAGCCATGAGTGCTTTACAAAATGTATCGGGAGTAACATTGTTAAGCACCGGATCAGGTGTCGACAAGCCGGTTATTCACGGACTCTCCTCGGAACGAGTTGTTGTTGCTGTTAATGGTGTGCGTCAGGAAGCTCAAAACTGGGGATCCCGTCATGGTCCGGAAATAGATCCCTTCAATGTAAAGAAGATCGAAGTTGTGAAAGGTCCGGGCAGTGTTTTATACGGAGCCGGTGCTTTAGGCGGCGTGGTGAATGTTCTTAGCCCCGATTTACCCGTTTCAAATAATAGGACCCCTCTGATGGCCGGCAGCCTCGATTTGGCCGGTTTTTCAAATAACAATCAGGGGGCCGGTGCCTTGATGTTTCATGGAGCAAGCGGATCGATTGGGTACCGGGCGGAATTCAGCCACCGAAATGCCGGGAATATACAAACTCCGGATGGTGCGCTTTTTAATAGCGGATTACGTAAGACGAATGGCAATTTTATGGTTGGGACTTCAAAAAAATGGGGTACGCTTTCTCTTGATTATTCCCATCTTTTCCAACGCATCGAGATTCATGAAAATCCGGCTAATTCACCTAAGGGGACACCTTATCAGCCTCTTCATAACGATTTACTACACTTAAAAGCCAATATTCCGACGCATTCGCTAAGATTTGAAATTAATGCGGCTTATCAGCATAACGACCGGCAGGAATTCCCGGAAGCTGGTGCTCAACATCCCGGACTTCATCTGGTATTAAACACCTCTACGATTAATATCAAAGCCCATCACGCGCCGCTCGGTCCGGTTTACGGTACATTTGGTGTGTCTTCCATGATTCAAACCAATCGTACCCTGGCCACGGAAAAATTGATACCAGGTTATAATCAACAGGATTATGCAGCCTTTATTTTCGAACAGGCTAAGTTCGGTCCTTTGAATCTTTCTGCCGGCGGACGTTACGATACCCGTAATCTGGATGTGTTGAGTACACCCGATTTAGGAGTTCCTGCGGTCAAACGAAAATATAATGCGTTTAGCGGAAGTTTCGGTGCCGCTTTGCATCTGACAAGTAATTTTTCGCTTACCTCAAATATCGGCAGAGCATGGAGAGCACCGACCGTTTTCGAGCTCTTTGCCAATGGCGTCCATGAGGGAACGCTGCGTTACGAAGTAGGAGATTCGAATCTGGTTCCTGAGCTGGCAACCAATATTCAATCCTCCCTTAAATACGTTTCGAGTCACTTCATCGGGGAAATTTCGGTGTACAACAATCATATCTCCAATTACATATTTCCAAATGAAACCTCCCGTATTGATTCCAAATCCGGATTTCACATTTATGATGTGACACAGGCCAATGCCCGAATTCGCGGTATTGATGCTTCCTTGCAGGTTGAGGCTACCAAATGGCTCACCTTTAATGGAGGTTACAGTATGCTGCGTGGCGACAATCTGGCCATTCATTCTCCATTACCTTATATGCCCGCTAATCATGGTCGTATCGGATTTCGTCTTTCACGAACAAAATGGGGAACATTTGAAGAACCCTATTTTTCACTGCACACTACTATTTATGCCAAACAAACCCGGTTAGCAGCCAATGAACCAGAAACTGCTGGATATGCATTAGTTGATTTTTCCACGGGATCTAACGTTCATGTTGGAAAAACAGCGCTTCAACTTAATCTGATTGTAACCAATTTATTCAATAAAGCTTATATCGATCATTTAAGCACGTACCGGGATTTTGCACTTAATCCTGGCAGAAATATTGTTTTGAAGATTAAGATACCGTTCAACGTTATCAAAAAATAACTCCTGATAACAATCAGAACAGTATACATATGATATGGGTAAAATAATTCAGAAAACAAATTCACATCCCGTGTTGTCTTTCATTCGGGATGTGAATTTGATATCATCCTTTGAAATATTGTTTTTACAATCATCAAATTTGGAAGGGACTCAATACCTCCCGAAAAAGTACTGAACACCGAGTTGAAATTGCATATTTAGCAAATCATACTTTGTTGATCGTTTCTGTCCGATGTCATACCTGCCATAATTATAATTTTTATCCCATACCATCTTACCGAATAGGAGCATATGCCTTGTTTTATAGAGACCTTCCACACCGATATTTAATTTCACCCAATGATTCCACCAATCTCTGTAAGTAATAGGATCGTTGGGAGCAATATTTTTCATATTCCACTCATAGTAAAATAAATTATTATCCACCACACGCTGAACAAACAGACCGATTTTTCCCTTATCAAAATATCCATCCACACCTAAAAACTGACTCTGAGATCCTGGTCCTATGGCAGCTCCCAATATTTGCCCTTCATTGGTATGTCCCTCTGTGATCAAATAGTGCGTGTAATAATAAGCTTGTGGCCGGACAACTTCTGTTAAATTGGGCTCAAGAGAATTTATTTCAAGATTTATTTTAAAAAAGTCAATCCAGTTTGACAGAATCAATTTCTGAAAACCGATTGTATATGCCCGGTTATGATCCGGTTCCATAAGTAAGTCCCGTAAATCCCAATTATGATCTTCTTTGTAATATTCTCCATAAATGACAGCATGACTTTTAGGAAATACCCAGCGCAAATACACAGAAGCTAATTGGTTTTTTACATCATTTCCATAATTACCAATTTCCTTACTTCGATTCTTCTTCTGAAAAGCCTGGAACAAATCGAGGAAATCAGCAGCATGCAGACCACTTTTTGGGATATATTGATGAAAAACGCGCGTTAATCCTAAATACAGATGAGGAAGAATGGAAGGCGAAAAGACGATGTTCATCCCACTCATAAACCGGTTCCGGGTATCATTCTTCAATTTCTTTAATCTCGATGGGGATTTTGATTGTATGAAATATTTTGAGTCCTTTGGCCATCCCCAGATAACATTAAATTCAACTTTCCCAATATTTAAAGGTAGCTTTACAGGACTCCGACTTTTGATAAACAAATGCTTAACACCCGGAGCATTGTTACTCATCACAAGAGCATAACGCACCCCAGGTCCCCACCATAACGGCTCCGTGCTATAACCCACAGCCACGTTCTTATAATGTAACCTCAGGGAAGACTCGCCCCAATCAAACGTCCAGTAGGGTTTCGGACCAAATCTGAACGGATGATCTATGATGAAACCAATCGCTTCCGCACCGTATTCTATCTTTCCATTGGAGTCTCGGGGAACGAATCTGGGCACTTTGAAACTGCGATTTTGTTGATAAACAATATCGGGTCGAAATGTTATCGTAACATATTTTGATGTCGCATAAAATCCGCCATGAAATTCGGAAGTCAACCCACGTCCGTACCATGCGGCTCCATTATTTTCACCATATGGAATTTTGGTATTATAGGTATTTTTGAAAACCGGATCATAGACCCCCACTTTTAAAAATGAATATTGATGAGCCGTTTCCGGCAATGCCTTGCCCCACATTCCTTTCAGCTTGGGATGCCGCATATGAAGTTCATAATATTTTAAATTCATGGGACGATTGCTAAAAGATGAGGAAACAGAATCATTAGCCAACTGCTGCAGACGAAGCTGTTTTTCACGAAAACCCAGGACGGGGATTGTCTGCCCATGAACTTTTACACTGACAATCAGCACAAAAGCAATAACAAAGAATAAACTTAAAACATGGGGGAATAGAAGAGAAGAATACTTATGGAAACAATTTATTAATGATTTTTTTTGAGTTCGTTTTTTCATATTAGATAAGCACTTTTTCAAATGATTTTTATCTGCTCATTTAAAAATTCATCGAGCACTCCGATTTTGAATATTTTGAGTACGACTGATCTTCGAATGCTAAGCCAGACACACGAATAGACTGATTGAGGTGGAATCTCAAGCATCATTTCAAATCGGCAGAACCTTTACTTTGCGTTTATGACTCTTAGTAGCCTATGCAAAATTGTCTTTATGCATAGCCTTCTGTTATTGACTCATTAATTGAGTCAGAGACAAACGAAATGATTGATATATAATATCTTCGACTGTAGATGTTCGAATTAAGCTGAAGCAATATATTATTAACAGATATAGATGCGTTTTTTTATTGGCCAATGGTAAATAAGAGTGGTAAGTAGTTGGTGTGCAATTATTATTGGAAGACTTTGCAAAACCGTTCTTTTGCCCAATATCTGTATTTT
>DATFMK010000120.1:0-10367 GCA_035267005.1 Balneolales bacterium | reverse complement strand
CTTTTCAATGTGTAAAATGATATCAAACTCAATTTAAGTAGTGAATTTTAATCGATTTTAAATAAAGAAGGGGAAACGACAAATGCATCATAAAAAAATTAAGAAATCCGGTTTTTTACTTCTATTGTCATTATTCATTTGGGGAATGATCGTAAGCTCCCCCCAAAAAACAATGGCACAGAACGGCGTTACAATAAAAGGACGATGGTCGGTGCAGAAAGCCGACAACTGGTATCATAATCAGCCGTGGTTCGTGGGGTGCAATTATATTCCGCGAACCGCCATTAATCCGATAGAAATGTGGCAGGAGGGTTCCTTTGATCCGAAAACCATAAATCAGGAATTAGGATGGGCTCAAAATATCGGATTCAATACGGTTCGTGTATTTTTACATTATCTGGTCTGGGTTCGCAGTCCCGAAGCGTTTAAAAAACGAATAGATAAATTTCTTCAGATCACAAAGAGACACCACATAAAAGTGATGTTTGTCCTTTGGGATGATGTCTGGGGCAAAGATCCCGATCTGGGTCCGCAACCCAAACCGGTTCCCGGAATCCATAATTCCGGCTGGATGCAGAATCCCGGACTCAAACAGCGCACGGATAAGGCCTTATATCCGGTATTTGAAGCTTATGTCAAAGATTTACTTCGAACTTACGGACATGATAACCGGGTACTGATGTGGGATTTATATAATGAACCGGGAAATGGGAAAAATCCACCGATAAGTACCATGCCGTTATTGAAGAAGACGGTTCAATGGGCGCGTGAAGTCAATCCGGAGCAACCGCTGACCATTGGAATATGGAATGATTCAAAAGCATTTCAACAGCTCAATAAATTTTCAATCGCCAATTCGGATATCATCACCTATCATAACTATAATCCGCTTCCGAATGTAAAAAAAGAAGTGCAAAAATTAAAAAAATACGGTCGTCCGTTGCTATGCTCTGAATATATGGCGAGACCCCGTGGAAGTACCTTCAAAACCATTTTACCCTATTATAATAAGGAAGATGTGGGAGCTATAAACTGGGGATTTGTGAATGGGAAGACCCAAACTATTTATCCGTGGAATTACCCGGAAGGATCCACCAAAGCCTATTATAATGCTTGGAAAGATGATGTGAGAAGCGTCTATCCCTGGCAATCACATTTAACGGCTCCACAACCCAAAGTCTGGTTTCATGATGTCTTTCATAAAAACGGAAAACCGTACGATTCCACGGAAACCGATTTGATTAAACGGTTGACGAGTTCGAATAAGCAATTTTTCGGGAAATAAGGAAAGACGACGGACGACAGCATTAACGATCCCAATCATTGTAAAACAATTATATTCGATGAATTCGATTTATTATCCAACAAAAGACGATCGTTTTCATAAATATTGAAATGCCTTATTTGTCTGCGAGCGTGTCTCTGTCGTTAGTGGTCTGTGGTCGGTCGTCGTAACAAGTGAAATAAAACAGGGCTACATATTATTTTCTAAATGAATTTATTTGGATTTTAAAAAGCGTTTTCATTAGAATACTGTATCTAAAATAGGGATGGGAGCCTCTGCCACAATTCTGGCTGGTATTTACAATAATATTATACCTAAAAATATACCTATTTTAACGTGAGGTTCGTTTAAGATGTTGGACTATATCTCTCAAACTTTATACTAAATCGTCCAAAATGCAAATTTTGCAAATTATTAATGATTTAGATCTTGAAATTTGAATTAAAGACAAGGAAAAGACCTGACGTGTGGGGTGTAAGAAATCAGAGTAATCACAAATTTTATCTCACCCCATATTTTAAACATTGATTAATTATGATAAAATCGTTTTTCAGTTTAATTGTTTGTTTTTTATAAAATATTCTAAGATCTAGATATGATTTTAAACCACAAAAAATAGGGAGAATCATTTTTTTTAAAATAATACATTTTTAACACCCCACCTGTCAGGTTTTGCAAAACCTGACAGGTCGCTATGAAAGGTGCCTTATTATATTCAAAGATCCGAAACGTTTCATTACGTTGATGATCTCATTCCATTCTTATCCAAACCTCCCGTTAAATTAAATAACTTAACGGGAGGTCGAAATAAAATCTTCTCAAAACAGCGTCATGAAATGAATATGTTACTTTGAAGATTTCTCCCTCCGGTCGAAATGACGCGAATGGGCGAAGATGATGTTGAGGTTTAAAAAAACATTACTCAAAGGCGTCATCTCGAACCCGCTTTTTGGGTGAGAGATCTTAAAAACGTGGATAACGTGAGGTTCGTTTAAGCTTATAGTCTATCTACTTAATAAAACGTAACTGTTAAATGAGATTATTTTAGGACCACCGACTACAGATGACAGAGCCTGTAAAAAAATAACAATGTAAGCGACAAAGCACCTTCATTTTTTAATTGTTTTTGAATTTTGTTGAATAACCTCTCTCCCTGTCGCGGATTTATCTGGGAAAGGGAGAACTTGTCCCGTATCCTTTCGGGAGAATGAGAGTGGGTAAGCAGAGCGATATTGAGCGAAGCACCTAAATTATTTAAGGTAATTGAATTTGACTTATATTTTTTCACAGCCTCGGCTGAGAAACGCTCTGATAGTAATTAAACATTATTTATGCTGAAGAACCGTATCATCAACGTGAGTTCGAAATCAGAATCATGTTTTATGCATCAAAACAGCTCTCTGTCGTCGATGGTCCGTCGTCCGTCGTCATTCCAAATTGGTCCTATTTTATAAAATTTGCAGAACATTATTTTGATCCCGTTCCGATTCAAAATTAAGTGATATTTTAGCCACAAATTTGCGCGGATTTTAGCGGAATTATTAAAAAAACGATGGGCTCCACCTAAGTGGTGGGTCCATCTAAATAAGGTCAAAACCGAGATAAACCTATCCATTTCGGGAATTACCAAAAAAGCCACAAAGTTGTCATTCCGACCTTGTCGAGGAAACTGATTGGGCAAGGTGTCTTTTATTGGTCATGATAAGTGGAAAGGCTAGTGAGCGTTGATAGATTCCTCCGCGATGGTCGGAATGACAACATTGGGTAGATATTAAAATGGTATGAGCCAAATAAGCAGGTTTAATACCACAAATACCCCTTTGTACAATTGAACAATTTTCTGTCGTCAGTGGTCTGTCGTCCGTCGTCATTTTTTCACTTTAAAAAATTAAGATTTATAAATAGGATAATCCTTTTATCTTGAGTAGAAATGATGTAATAACTTCTAAACAAATATCATACATCATCTTCCGTCAAAAACCAGCACTAAAAATAGCAGCAATAAGATGCCCAATCACTCCCATACCATCTATAAACGTCCAGCTGAACTTTTACAAAATCTCATTCGCTTTAATACGACGAATCCGCCGGGTAATGAAAAAGAATGTATCTTCTATATTAAATCCCTGCTGGAAGATGCCGGTTATGAAACCACCATTTTTTCAAAAGATGAAAATCGCCCGAATATAATTGCGCGATTAAAGGGAGAAGGAAAAGCGCCCGGAGTTTTGCTTTATGGTCATGTGGATGTGGTTCCGACCGAGAATCAGGATTGGTCACAGCCACCTTTTGAAGCCAATATTATGGATGATTTTATCTGGGGAAGGGGCGCGCTCGATATGAAAGGTGGCGTAGCCATGATGGTATCCGCTTTTTTACGGGCCAAAGCGGAAGGATTGACACCGGCCGGCGATGTCAAATTAGCCATTGTGAGTGATGAAGAAGCGGGTGGTGATTTTGGCGCCAAATTTCTGACGGAAGAACATCCCGAAGCGTTTGATGGTATCCGTTATGCTATTGGCGAATTCGGCGGATTTCCGATGTACATCGGCGGACAAAAATTCTATCCGATTCAAGTAGCCGAAAAGAAAGTTTGCTGGATGAAAGCGACTTTAACGGGTAAAAGTGGTCATGCTTCTTTTCCGGTAAAAAATGGTACCGTGGCCCGGACCGCCGCGATGTTACAAAAGATGAATGATAACCGGTTACCCGTGCATATCAGTCCGGTTGTCTCGAAAATGTTTGAGACGATATCTGAATCGTTACCGGAACCGATGAAATCGATGTTGCTCCAATTAAATGATCCGGATCGTGCCGATGCGGTACTCAATCAAATGGGTCCGCAGGGAGTGATGTTCGATGCCATGCTGCACAACACCGCTAATGCCACGATAATCCGGGGTGGAAGTAAAATTAACGTGATACCATCCAAAATCGAAGTGGAGTTCGACGGCCGTATTTTACCATCGTTTACACCGGATGACATGATGGAAGAAATGCACGAGGTGATTGGTGATGATATCCAATTAGAATTAGTACGCTATGATGAGGGATCGAAAGAACCGGATATGGGATGGTTCGAGACATTGTCCGGTATTTTAAAAGAAGCGGATCCTGAAGGAACGTCCATTCCATTTCTTTTACCGGCGGTGACGGATGGCCGTTTTTTCTCAAGAATCGGAATCCAGACCTACGGCTTGTTGCCGATGAATTTACCGGGAAACTTCAACTTTCTGGAAACGATACATGCGGCGGATGAACGGGTACCGGTCGAAGCCATTGGTTTCGGTGCCGAAGCCGTGTACAAAGCTTTGCATAGGATTGGGTGATTTTTTTTGCCACAGATTTTCGCTGATTTATGCGGATTATAGAACGGGAGTTTGAGAAAAGCGTTAAATGAAAACCGCAACTTTTTTAATTATACGTTTCTTCGACTTGAATAATATTTAATTAAACTCTTAGTATTTCTCAATCGTCGGTGGTCAATTTTATAAATCTATACAAAACTCACATAACATATCGTACTTTAACCATCCATTTAAATGGACTTCAGGTTATTTTAGCAATAACATCTTCTTCATATACGTATTATTCCCAACTTTTATCTCATACAGGTAAACACCACTTGATAGTTGGTTGGCACGAAATGTCACTTCATGATTCCCTTTTTGTTGATTTTTGTTGATCAGCGTAGTCACTTGTTGACCGAGAATGTCATAGATTGTCAGTCTTACATGTTCACTACTCGCTAATTTATAACTAATAGTTGTTGATGGATTGAATGGGTTGGGATAGTTTTTGAAAAGGGTAATAACATGGGGATATCCGGAATTGCCAATTGATTGTATAAAAGGGATGCTGGAAAGGCTAAGTTTCCACATCCCATTATCGGTTGCGGCATATAAAAAGTTATTATCTGCAGTGATGTCAGATATACGGTTTTCATTTTCAGATAATCCGGCATGTACGGGAATCCAGGATTTTTGTCCTTTCTGATAAGCAAATAGTTTGTTATTCAAAATTATGAAAACCGTACCCTTGAGACTGGGATTGGTATGATTAACATACATTGATGAAACATACGGGTAAGATCCTGTAGTATCTTTTGGTAAACCGGAGTTGAAAATGTTCCAACTATTCCCTCCGTCTTCAGATATGTAAACTCCGTGAGCCGAACCAAGATAAATGACTCCGTCTGTGGTTACCATATCGGTTAAATTTGTGCCAGAAGGAAGTTGGAGATTGCTAATCCTACTCCAGGTTTGTCCATAATTTTTAGAAATATACAAATCCTGACTCATCCTGATTTGTGCGATGATATTACCATTCACAGAAACAAGACTATTAACCGGTGAACCCTTTAAACCCATCAATGTCCATGATTGTCCACCATTATTTGAGCGATAAACTCCACCATAACTACCGCCGCATACTGGACACATTCCAAGATCCACATATCCATATCCGGCAAATAACATACTTCCATTTTCAGCTAATGCATTAATGTTATTTTTAGGCAATCCTGTGTCTATCTCTGTCCAGTGAGATCCGAAATCGGAGGTGACAAAAAAGCCATTTCCGGTCCCGTAAATTTTACCGTTTAATGGAATGAAATGATTCAATTTTTTGATTACCGAACTGGTATCCACTTTCCATGTATTTCCCTGATCAGTTGATATATAATTTTTTTCGGGGATGGTCCCGGTGTAATCATTCTCACTTGCTCTCACAAGAATATTGGGACCCAAAGTTGAACAAAGAGAAAAACCAGGCGTAACCGGGTAGTGAGAGAAAAGCAGAGACCAGGAAGAACCGCCTGACTTCATTTTATAAAGTCCCTGAAATGTTGCGGCATAAAATTGATTACCCACCGATTGAATGTCATTTACAAATAGCGCGTTTCCGGGTGTAACGGATATTCCTGTGTTTAAGGTCTTCCAATGTTGGCCATTATCCGTTGAAGAAAAAATAGCTCTGTCGCCCCCGACGATAACTTGGGTTTTATTTAAAGCAACGGTATAAACCGGGAGGTAACAACCATTGTTTGGATTATTCATTGTACTATTGCTGACCATTTGCCAGCTTTGTCCGTTGTCCTCAGAGTAATAAACCGATGCCGAGCAAGTGCCATTCGTTGCAAAGATATGGCTGTCATACGCACCCAGACTATTGGGCCTGTCAGGTCCGCCATACGATTTCTCCCACCGGGTTTGAGTGATTTTTTTATGATAGATACCGGCTGTTGCCGCAATGATTGTGGAATCAGTAACTATTATATCATTTATTGGTACATTTTCGTTGCTATTCTGTGAATTTTTTGGCAACCCACTATTATCCGGCACCCAGTTTTTCCCGCCATTATTCGTTTTGTAAACACCGTTTAAAGGAGTAGCTGCGTAAACAGTCTTTCCGAATTTGGTCAATGCATTGATTCCCAGGTTATATAGATAGGGAAGACCATTGTTTCTGAGTTCCCAGTGGCTGCCAAAATCAGTCGATACATAAACGCCGTCGGTAGTGGCGGCAAATACGGTATTCGAGATATTCAATAAATCATACGTCTGATATAAGTCCCATGAAAGGCCATTATTGGAAGGTTTCCAAGTTTTACCTGCGTCTGTTGAACGGTAAATGGTACCTCTGTACATACCAACAAATATCGTATCACCCTTAACAAGAACTGTTTTGGGAGTAAGCGGCACATCCATTTGAGGGGCAGTCTGATGCCATTGTGAATAGGCAGGCTTAGTAATAAAAACTGGGAGAGCCATTAAAATCACATAAAGCAAATAATGTTTTAACCTTCTTTCATTTCTTACATAAATATTCATCTTTTAAAAAGATAACAGGTTGATGGCAAAGTGTTTAAGGATTTCAATAATAATAACAGAAACTCTTTATAGAGATCACATCATGTATGACCTTATCTTGTTAAGAGTTAAGTATATACCGGCAAAATGTCAAACTGATTTTAGAATAGTGATACAATGTAGTCACATTATGAGTGGATACGAAATATAAATTTTGAAAGATGGAATAAATGATTCCAGATACAGGATGGCCTCCATCATTAACCCGAATTAATCACGTAACCAATAAGAAGTAATATATACCATATTGTAAATAAAGTAACTTAACGTGAAATCAATATAACTATAGACTTATTTTGTTTCATATCCACGTTTGGAAGATCTCCCACTCAAAAAGCGGATTCGAGATGACGTCTTTGCGTGATGTTTTTTAAACCTCAACATCATCTTCGCCCATTCGCGTCATTTCGACCGTTCTGGAATTTTGCATGGCCTTTAAACATTCTTCCCTCACCAAGGACCGAACGAGTTCGAACCATCCCTCTCCCCTATGGCGAGGAAATGTGGGTGTGAGGTGCATTTATTAAGAAAAATATCACTTAAATTGACAACTTAGGGTTTCCTTTTTCACCCTAAGTCTAAAAGACCGTAGGGAGAAATCTTCAAAGTAAAATATTCAATCCAAGACGCTGTTTTGAGAAGGTTTTATTTCGAACTCACGTTAACTTTTGAAAAATAAACCGACCCTCGATTTCGATGACACTAAAAAAACTGCGAAATTTGGCCTTGATCACGACTAAATTTCTTGGTGAATAATCCGGGTTGAGGTAGGGCTATCATTATTTGACGCTCTCTTTTTCTTTTATCCAGGAGTCTGTCGGACTTAAATAAATCTACTGCGAATTCGTCAGATTTGGCCATATTCTGCGTTCTCTTTCGTTAAATAGAACGACTATTCGCCCCAAAAGACCCCGAAACCGGTCTCAAACTGACAAATTATGTTATGATTTCCAAAGTCCGACAGCCTCCCGGCGACTAGCTAAAAGTGCCGTTTTTTCCCCTACATAATGGATGGAAATTCCCTTACTACAATTGATAGAAAATCTGATGTAGTTGAAGTATATGGCAAAATGAAATGAATCATTTTTTCCATTTATTGATAATTAAACGGGGAATTTGTTATGGAAAAAACCAAACCTGATGTTAAAAACAATGCAAAAAGAATAACTCCTTTTAGTGATGGGGAGTTGGAGCATTTTCGACAATTGCTACTTCAAAAACGGGATAAGGCAAAAGATGAACTGGAAACGTTGAAAATGTCTTTGGAAGAGCATAAGGAAAAACAAACGGATGAACCATTATTTTCGCATCATATGGGTGATGTGGGGACTGATGTTGAAGATTTGGACACCATGTACGCGATGATTGATAGAACCCGGAAGTATATTATTGAGCTTAATGAAGCCCTTGAAAGAATCACTAAGAAAACATATGGAATCTGTCAGAAAACTGGAAAACCTATTTCAAAAGAGCGGCTTGAAGCCGTGCCGCATACTCGTTTCAGTATCGAAGCTAAGGAAGGAGATGTGGAACTGGATAAAAGATGATTTAATAAATTCGTCAGTGAAAGTGAAGAAAACTTTTGTAAGGTTCCGGTATAGTTATATAGGGATTTTGGGTCATAAAAAATTGAATTATTTTACCAATATCTGTGATTCGAAGGGTGAATGAGTAATTATCAGAAGAAATCACTTCTTTATATTCATTATCTTCATCTTCTTTATAAACCAGATAATAATTACTGGAAAAATCGAATAAAGCTTCTCCGGGTGAAGGTTTCTCACGCGGTTTTAAAGAGAGATAATTTACATCGTCGAGTTTCAGATATTGTTCATCGTAAAGAATGTCACCTTTGAATACTTGAATGGTGACATTATTATTTTTTATTACGAAGTGGAAGCGGTACAGCGTTTCTGATATTTTATAGATGCCCCGAAAAGCAATAGAAAAAAGAAAAAGAGCGATAATCGTTAACAATATTGTTTGCAGCATCTCATGAAGATTAAACACGGTTTCTAAAAGAAATGCTGCAAAACCACCGCTAACAACTACAATTACCCACCAAATAATTTTATAATTTTCCTCGACGATTGTCAGCTCAAGCTGCATAAATAATAGTTAATATTTTCTTATATATATTGGTTGTTTTTTTACTTCACCAATTAAGAAGATCAAAATAAGCAAAAAGATCATTTGTACATAACCTAACCGCGTTAAATAGAACGCGAATGACGTGGACGACACGGGTTTTTGCGGAAAAAAAAGAAAATAGTAAATAGAAATTATGCAGTGAGAAAGATATTAAAGAGTTTGCTATCTCAATTGACCTCATCACGGACCCCGATCCGGGATCTTATAGTTAAAAGCTAATATGTTTAAAAAAAAAGAATGCGGATAATATGAACGAGGCGATTTGGGCTAAATTAATGGTTACCCATTTAGGTCGGGCATGAGGCTTTTGGGTGATCGTGGGGATTGGAAACTTACCAATGACTCATAATAGTCATTATTATACAGGGTAATCACAAAAAAAGACCCGACATCAATTAAGATGTCGGGCTTATCCAGAATATTAAATATCTTTTTTTAAAGGTGTTTAATACCTTTTTCTCTTATCAGAGATTTTTGATATTTAAGAGACTCTGGACTTTTTATAATCCTAAATCCTTACATGCTATATTCTAATTGTATGATAACATTATAGAAGTTGATGCAATAGCAGGAAATGTCTTTAACAAGGGTAAGGTTTAATTAACTCAGATATGTAGTGGTAATTCCTGCAAATTAATGTTTTTATTGAATGAAACAATACGAATTTAATAAAGACATTGACTTATTTTGGTTTCATCTCCACATTTGGAAGATCTCTCACCCCAAAAGCAGGTTCGAGATGACGTCTTTGCGTGATGTTTCTTAAACATCAACATCATCATCGCCCATTCACGTCATTTCGAACTCATTAAATTATATTACTTACCTATTACTCGAGGCAAATTCAGGATACCAAGAGTTGTTTTTAGGATTGACATCCGGTAGAATATGATCCGGATCAATGACTACAGAATCAAGTTTTGAAGTCGATGGATATTTAAAGGTCCAGGTCCCACCACGCTGCCAGATTTCCACAGGAAGTTTGACGCGGGCCTTTTTACCATTTGATTGATATATTTCGATGGTAACCGGCATCACCGCCCGATCGTTATTGGTTATGG
>DATFMK010000119.1:0-5282 GCA_035267005.1 Balneolales bacterium | reverse complement strand
AACTACCTATCTATATTCTAAATTATTAGTATTCTCAATCTCTCTTGTATGCCTGCTTAGTTGTTTAACATTGGTCAGTAAAGCTGCAATCATTAAAGGAAAAATCTTTGATCGCAGTAATAACGAACCGTTAGTTGAAGCCTCTGTATATCTTTTGCACACTTCTTATGACGCGGCCGCCGATGTTAACGGTAATTATGAAATTGACGGTGTTCCGGCAGGACATTATACGATTGAAGTCAAGTATATTGGCTATGTAACCTATACAAAGCAAATCGATATTAAGAAAAATCAGTCGATGAAGCTTGATATTGGTCTTCAGCCGAATACTCAACACATGAAGTCTATCGCGGTCTTTGCCAAGATGGATAAATCATCAGAGACATCTTCCCGTTTAACGGAAATGAAATCTGATAATGAAGTAAATGTTATCGGTTCTAACGCTATGGTATCGTCTCCTGATATCAACGCTGCCAATGTCTTACAACGTTTATCAGGTGTAACTCTACAGAAAGCAGCCGGTTCCGGTGAATCTTACAGTATCATTCGAGGCATGCAACCTCGCTATAATAATACGTTGATAGATGGAATCAAGATTCCGAGTCCAAATGACAAATCACGTTTTGTTTCACTGAATATCATCCCGTCCGACCTTTTAAGACGTATCGTAGTCAGTAAAACGCTGTTACCGGATATGGAAGGCGATGCGACCGGGGGTACGGTGAACCTGATAACTAAAGATGCCCCCAGCAAACCAATTTTGCGGATCCGGGCTTCCGGTGGTTACAGTCAGATGCTCATTAACCGAAAATATATATCTTTCAATCAATCGGTTATCCAACAGCAAGGACCTATAGAACGCAATGGTTCAAATTATACAGCCAAACCCAGTGACTTTACTCGGGCAAACCTGGATTTTAAACCGAAAACAGCACCACCGAATTCCACCTTCGGAATTACTTACGGTAGACGTTTTCTCAATAATAAATTGGGAGTTATAATCGGTGATGAATTTCAGA
This sequence comes from Balneolales bacterium, assembly GCA_035267005.1. GTDB lineage: Bacteria > Bacteroidota > Rhodothermia > Balneolales > DATFMH01 > DATFMH01. The sequence goes on along the minus strand of DATFMK010000119.1, from coordinate 4,263 downwards.
ACCATTATCACGGAACAAACAGTGTGTTCAATTCCATAGCTCCTAAGCCAAATACTAATAATGAATTCAGAAAGCTCGATGTTACCAAACGAACCATTTCATCACAACAATTAAACAATGGTGTTAATGCACACATCGACTATAAGTTAAACGCATCTAATGAGCTGAATCTCGATAATGTATTCATTTATTCTTATTTCGCTCAGGCCCGAACAAGTATAGATACATCATTGGTTGGAAATGAAAGAAGTGGACCTGGAACAGGGTACATCACCCCCACTTACCGATCTCTTACTCAAAGAGAACACGTCGAAAACTTAAAATTAAGCGGGAAACATTTACTCACCAATCATTTGAAATTCGACTGGGCAGCTGTAATGGCTATTGCCGGTAAAAAAGAACCAGACCGTGCCGATGTTGTTACCTTTTTAAATATTCGACAGGGTGGTAAAAGAACGGCTACTTATTTTTATAATGGCGATCGACAATGGCAGCATAATAATGATCATGATTATACCGGGAAAGCAGATCTGACCTATCGGACCATTTTTGCCAATCATAATTTAGAGTTAAAATTTGGTGGTTTGTACCGCAGGAAGACTCGTTATAATCAACAAGATCTTTACATACTCCGTCCTGTTATCGATCAGAATACCGGAGTGGCAGAAACCTATACGGGTATTTATAGTATAAAATGGAAGGTATACAACCCCAGAGGAACATCTGAATACGATAACAGTAATTATGACGCGAGTGAAAATGTTGGAGCTGGATACGCACAATTCAAATATTCCATTAATAAACTTCAAGTATTAGGTGGTGTTCGTGTTGAAAATACACAAGAAGCCTTTCATACACGACCTTTTAGAAATGATCAGCCAACCGGGGCCAAAATTAAGTATACCGATATTTTACCAAGTATTCATTTCCGGTATAATATGAGTCCGAGACAGGATGTACGCCTCTCCTATTATCGATCAATTGCCCGACCGGGTTATTTCGAACTCGTACCCTATACACAACCGGGTCTGTACTACGATGAGAAAGGGAATCCTCATCTAAAACATACCAAAGCCGATAATTTTGATTTGCGATACGAACTCTTTCCGGATCCGAAAGATCAGTTCTTTGCCGGCGTTTTTTACAAAAACATATATGATCCGATTGAATACGCGTTAGTGAGCTCTCAACTTGGACGCAGCGGTCAAATTGTGTACACTCCCAAAAACTTCGGTACGGCTCATAATTACGGATTCGAGCTACAGTTCACTAAATATTTTGGACCTTTGGGTTTTACCGGAAATTACACCTATACCCACTCACGTATTTCCTCACCCAAGGTTTATAATAACAACATTACTAAAACTACGACTATTAAAAATGAAGCTCGGCCATTGCAAGGTCAGTCGAATAATGTTGCCAATCTGACCATAAAATACCATAGCAAACCGCTCGGTTTTCTCGGTCAGCTCGATTTACAATATGTGGGCAAAACTTTGAATAAAGTAACCGATTATTATAACGGTGATTACTATCAAAAACCTGAATTTTCACTTGCCGCCTCTGTCGACAAAGCGATAAGCAGCCATATAACGCTGTTTGGTAAGTTTGACAACCTGCTCAATACACCCTCCGTCATTCATATCAATAACAGTTTTAATGTCGTGAGAAATACCTACAACGCAAGCTATAGTGTCGGACTCAGATACTCTAACTAACCAATAAACACTACTAACGAATAAAAGAAATAAACATCTAAAATAATCCTTTATTACATGAAAACTACAAACAAAATATCACTCTTGTTCCTTGGAATTGCCGGGTTGATTATCTCTCTGTCAGCTTGCAGCAAAACCACCAGCGTAACGGGGGGAAACTCCTCCAAAAAATCTAATACCATTACTTCCACTACATTAAGTGGCCATATCAAAGGAACTATGGCTTCCGGTAAAACATACACAATATCCGGGGATGTCTACGTGGATCGTGGTGATACACTTATGGTAAAACCAGGTGTTACTGTAAATGTTCAGAATAATTCCACATTCTTCATTAATGGCTCTATTTTCTCAATGGGAACCCAAAGTCAACCGATTACTTTTACCGCACCTCAAAAAAAATCAGGTTCCTGGGGTGGTTTTCAAGCCGATTCTGCTCAAGCAGTAACCTTCCATTGGACCCATATTAATTATACTGGCGGTCCTGATCCAACAGGAAAACCTCGTGTAACATTGGTTGTTCATGCACCTATAAAAGTCGATTTCGAAGATTCCTGGATTTTGGATGGTGTTGATAATGCACTTGAAGTAAATGATGGCGCACAACTCACGATGCTCAGAAATACCATTGACCATCAGGGAAGTACGGATGGTGAAGGCCTCGATGTTTATCGTGGTGTTACTGGTACCGTTGCCTATAATGTAATTTGGGGTGGTGCAGGTAATGCTCTTAAAATTCAAACAGATAACACTGTTTTACACCCGGAAACAAACTTGAAGATCTATAACAACGATTTCATCGATAATGGATATCGCCGAGGTGCTGCTGAGCCTGGTGCTGGTATCACTTATGACCAATTTGCTGAAGGTCAAATCTACAATAATATGTTCATCAGTAATTATTATGGACTGGCTATCAATAAAGCTGCTGATACCTCTAATGTATCATATGGTAATAATTACTTCTGGACCGATGTGGATTCCACTCGTCAATACTATTATCCCAAAGGAGATTGGGGTAAACCGCAATCAACGGATATCATTTCCAAGAGTGCTTCAGACAAAAATCCGATGTTCAAGAGTTATTCAAAGGATCCGATGGCCGCTACCGATAAAAACAATTATCATTTACAAGCCAGTTCTCCCGCAATTGGCGCTGGTAATCCCAAATATAACAATGACATCGGTGCTTATCCGACCGATGGAAAAGGGAACAAACATTAATTGGTTTTAATCTTTATTTATCTCTAACACACAACTCGATAACTGAGAATAAAAAGCGGGAGTTTTGATTAACTTCCGCTTTTTTTATTCAAGGATATTATATCAAAGTATTTATCATTAATTATAACAAGTATTTATCTTTATTATGAAAAACTGGAAATTTATATTATTCCTCATGCTTGGGCTTTTTTTCTTACATAAACAGGTTCAGGCACAAAATATGGTTTCAAATTATATTTTAAATAAAACCATATCTCTTCCCGAAAACGGTGGACATGATTATCTTTATATCAATCCGGTTTCGCAACATTTATACGTGACACATGGAACACATCTGGAAGTCATTAATTTGAATACAGGTAAATATCTGGGTGCAGTTAATAATCTGGGCGATATACATGGTGTGGCCATTGATAACAAACTGAATCGTGGTTTTGTTAGTGATAATCGTAACCGTTCTGTTGATGTCTTCAATCCTAAGACGCTTAAACTAATCAAAATGGTCCATTTAAAAGGGGAAGACGAGGATGCAACTATTTTAGACCCAGCTTCTGATAAAGTGTTTGTTTTTGAAGGAGATAGTCATCAGGTGGAAGTGGTTGATCCTAACACTCTGAAAGAAGTGGCCCTGATTCCACTGGGTGGAAAGCCTGAATTCGCTGTTTCAAATGATAAAGGGTTGATATACAACAACCTGGAAGATATTCATAAAGTGGCTGTGATCGATGTTCATAAAATGAAAGTTGTAAAAACTTATAATATGGGTCCCTGCCGTAGACCTTCCGGGATGGCTTTGGACAAATCCAGTCATCGTATTTTTAGTGGATGCCGGGCTAATAAAGGATTGACCGTTTTAAATGCAAAGTCCGGAAAAGTTATACAAACGCTGCCAATAGGAGCCGGAGTCGATGCCGTTAAATACGACCCAAAAACTCATCTTATTTTTGTTTCCTGCAAAGATGCCACCACCACCATCATCAAACAGAATTCCCCTGATCATTATAAAGTCGTTCAGACTTTAAAAACAAAATTCGATGCGAGAACCATGGCATTGGATCACAAAACACATCAAATTTATTTAAGCACATCCGATTTCAGGCATCATGATGATCACCAAATCGTGCCGAATTCATTTAAAGTTTTGGTGTATAAAATGCGATAACCATATAGATATTCTATTTTTCCCCACACATAAAAGAGGGTGTAACGTTTCAACTTTACAAAGTTGAAACGTTACACCCTCTTTTATTTTCACTATTTCCCTGTTTTCGCCGGTTGATTTTGATCTTGAACAAAATCCCTGGTTTTGCAAAGCCTTCTT
>DATFMK010000118.1:0-2346 GCA_035267005.1 Balneolales bacterium | reverse complement strand
ACAACTTTTCATATTATGCGATACTTTCAAATTACTCAAATACCTGATTTTGATCTGATTTGGTAAAGGAAGCAGAGCTTCCTCTGTTACGTTCCCAAAGGGGACTTTGGGAACAAGATTGTAATTCTTTATTGCAATTTTTGTTTCCAGTCATCGACTAAATTTCTGAATTCTTCCTGAATAGTTCCCGCTTTATCTTTAGCATACCATTTTTGGATATCGATCACAATATCTTGCTTGGTCCGATCACCCGGATTTTCTTTGAAATCGATCATAATATCCTGAGCGGGTTCAGGCCGGGGTCCCCAGCTTCCTAGTACTTCCAGATCATCTGCTTTCAGACAAACCAGTTTAGGAATGGATCGACCACCATTGGTCAGGAATTCATCAATAACTTCCAGATTTTCATCCCGTAATAAAATATTCAACTGAATATCTTCAGAAGCATCGGCCATTTTAGCCATTACCGGTAAATTTTGCGCGACATCACCGCACCATGCTTCCGCTAAAACCAACCATATGAGCTCTTCATCTATACTATTCAACTTATCAATCGTTTCTTGTTGAATAGTTATGGTTTTATCCAGACGGTTCATGCGTTGCACATTCATTTTGGTGTAATGCAGCATTGCTTCAGAATGATTTTCACCGGTTGTTTTGTCATCCGCAAGTAATTGATCTATTAATGATCTGAAATCTTTATATCCTATAGCTTTATCAATGTGATCTTGTGTGATTACGCTTTCAACTACGTTATTTCCCATAATAATTTTCCTTTAAATTTTTAAAACTTGACAAATCTACGAGCTTTTATTTGTAATAGCCAAGATGATTTTAGATAATTACACTTATCAAACAGTTTAGGAAACTTACAAGTTTCCGAAATTTCTCAAATCTATAAGGTATATATCCATTAGTTTTAATCTATTATCAATGCCGCAAACTGTACCAAAAGACGAAATCATTTATTTGCCTGAACACTGGAAATTAATATCACAAAAACATCACCATAGAATCAACAGACTTTTAGGTGATTATCTTGATAAACGGGAACATCAATTTAATAATCCGGTACTGGATTTCCTTTTTGAATACTATTCCTTCCGTCCATCACTCCTTAAAAGATGGAGTCCCGGTATTGATGCTGTTTTAACCGGAAGAGATGCACGAAAATATCTCAAATATGAGGAATATGAGGAAAATGATAGAGGTATTACATTAGATCCGAGTAAATTTCCCCGACACCGTATTGACTCAATACTTTGGATATTGGAATTACTGAAAAAAACGCAACAACATTCCCCTTCATTAGGATGCTTTGGAATGCACGAATGGGCGATGGTGTATCGCACTAATAATATTCGTCACAACTACCTTCCTTTAAGATTACCACCTGAAGAAATCGCGCAAATTGTAGAATCACGTTCGATTATTTGTTCTCACTATGACGCCTTTCGCTTTTTTTCTCCCAAAGCGCGTCCACTAAATAAATTACAGCCAAGCCGAAAAAATCTGAAAAAATTGGAACAACCCGGTTGTATACACGCCAATATGGATCTTTACAAATGGGCCTATAAAATGTATCCATGGATATCCAGTGATTTAATAGCTGACGCTTTTGAATTGGCACTTGATGCGAGAGTCATTGATATGAAAGCCAGTCCGTATGACCTTAAAACATTTGGTTACGGTCCCATTCGAATAGAAACAGAGGAAGGACGTTTGGAGTATAAAAATGAACAGAGACGTATTTATAAGAGGAGTCAGCCAATACGTAAAAAACTCATTGAGTATTATGAGAGACTGCTTGCAAGGCTTAGCATTAATGATTAAATGATGTCAGTTTGAAATAATAAATGACCATTTAAAATTACATTTTGATTCCATTCATTTGCATTGAAGTTTTCTCTCTTCGATCGAAATAACGTTCTTAACCCGGATTATTCACCAAGAAATTTTGTTGTGTCCCGAACGCTTTCGGGATTAAAAATGCGTATGAAACGTACAAGGGTACATTGATTAAGCATTTTTAAGTTTAACGCAGAGCAAGGCAAAATTTCGTAGCTCTTTTTAGATTTCTCGAATTTGAGGAAAGCGTTATTATTTAACGTGAGGTTTGGATAAGAATCGCAGAGTTGTAATAATTACATTGAGAATACGACCAGTGAAAATATAACCTATCTTGACGACGGACGACTGACCATCGACGACACAGAGCTGTTTTGATACATAAAGCATGATTCCGATTTCGAACTCACGTTGATTATACGGTTTTTCAGAATAAATAATGTTTAATTACTATCAGAGCATTTCTCTGCCGTCTGCGGAGGCTGTGAAAAAACTATA
>DATFMK010000117.1:0-2882 GCA_035267005.1 Balneolales bacterium | reverse complement strand
AACCACCAACCACCAACCACCAACCACCAACCACCAACCACCAACAACCAACAACCAACAACCAACAACCAGCAACAGAGAAACACTCTGATAGTAATTAAACATTATTTATTCTGAAAAACCGTATAATCAACTTGAGTTCAGTATCGGAATCATGCTTTAGGCATCAAAACAGCTCTGTGTCGTCGATGGTCCGTCGTCCGTCGTCAAGATAGGTCATATTATCACAGGTCGTATTCTCAATGTAATTATTACAACGCTGCGATTCTTATCCAAACCTCACGTGAATATTAACCGTAAGAACGATGCATGCAACGTCCCTACTGTTATCAATGGCAATACCCATTTTTATCTCGTTATGTTACTTCGCGTTGTAAAGTGCTTTCGGTGACCTGCGTACAAAATGATGTAATAAGATGAAATGTGTTTTTTATTTATAGAAGACTATGCAAAACCGTTCTTTTGCCCAATATCTGCATTTTCGCGACTTCGAAATCCTCACATCCCGAAAGCATTCGGGATGCTGCGGTTCCGAAGTCGCTCAAGCTTTGATCTTGAACAAAATCCCTGGTTTTGCAAAGCCTTCTTATAATAATTCTGTCCAGTTGAAATAGCATGTAGGTAGAATTGAATTGAATTCAATTTCAACTTTCATTTTTTTTATCTTGCTACATGAGAGTGATACGGATACTACGTATTTTAAGACCATAATTTCCTAACATTTTTTTATTTTAGTGATTGTATTTGTTAAATGTAAAATGAACAAGAATTAAAGGATTTAAAGGGAATAAGCTGTGATTCAAAGAATTCAAACATTATTATTGATAATTGCTGTAGGATTAAATATTGGATTTGTATTTACACCTTTGCAGGCCCATGCTTTTGCTGATCCTACAGAATGGATTAGTTCCGGATTGATTGCGGGATTACTGCTCTCAACTCTTGTCACTATTTACAGCATCTTTCTTTACAAAAATAGGCCCAATCAAATTCGCTGGGTAACTCGCGGGATGATATTTCAAATTATCGCGATTGGTTTTGCTGCCGCGATTATGTTCACCCTTGGAGGTATTGGTAATTATTTATGGGATGAAGGGATCTCACTCGGAATGATTGTATTGGCTCTGATTGCACAGTACATATCCGTTTATTATATAAGAAGGGACGAAAATTTGGTTCGGTCTATGGATCGTATACGCTAATCAAGGGAATCAGGTAGTAAAATAAAACTTGTCTTAAAATTGCCGATTCTGATAATCACAGAATCAGTAATCGTTATTTTGATTTTAAATTAATATGGAGCAACAGTAGCAGAAGTGAGTGAAGCGGTAACGGTACCCAAAGCAAAAATTAGCATCATTATCTTTTTGGGATTGTTAGCATTTGGCTTTGCTCCGATACTGGTACGTCTGGCCACCGGAGTATCACCCATCACTCTGGCAGCTTATCGAACCATTTTTGCCGCTTTACTTTTATTGCCGTTTTGGGTAATCCACATGAAAAAAGAGCGGGAGGAGGTTCCTTACACCCGTAAGCAAAAGATATTGGGTGCTTTTGCCGGTATTTGTCTTGGATTCCATTTTATCCTGTGGATTGCTTCTTTAAAATATACGTCAGTGGCCTCCGCATCGGTGTTAGTAACCATACATCCGATCATTTTGATCGTAATTGAAAGCACATTGTTCAGTAAGAAATTCAGAGGGGTTACGTGGATCGGCGTATTTATGACTTTTGCAGGATCTGCATTACTCGGATTGGCAGATGAACATATGATGAGTGTTTATCCGCACCCCGTGTTTGGCGATTTATTGGCTGTCGGTGCCGCCATCATCTTTGTCATTTATATTTTAATCGGACAAAACCTGCGTCGACAGTCAACCTGGCTCGATTATGTTTCTCGTGTATATAGTTTCGCAGCTCTTAGCTGTATCGGTGTAGTTTTAATTGCTGGTGTTGGATTTAATATCACGACTGTTGGAATACTTGCGGCATTAGGCATGGCAATTGGACCACAAATACTGGGACATGGATCTTTGAATTATGCTGTGAAATATATTTCCCCAACGATTCTGTCTACTCTCGTTTTATCGGAGCCTCTTCTTGCTACATTCTTTGCCTATCTGATATTTTCAGAAATTCCAACGTTATTTTCAGCAGTATCGATGACCGTTATTATGGCCGGAATATTGTTAACCTGGAAAGCTAAAGTATAAAATACCTAAAAGGAAATTACGTTTTTTTTACTAAAGAAAATCGGCAATTCCTAAAGTAATAACTGTTAGCAAGTTGAATGCGTTGATTTTGCATTGTTGGCAGATCTATGGGGGATTATACGTATTTATTTCAAGAAGGCTTTGCAAAACTGTCTTTTTGCCCAATATCTGCGTTATCGGAATCTTAAAATACTCACATATGATCAATATGCTGTGGTTTTAAAATTTTTCTGGCCTTGATCTTGAAAAAAACTGGTTTTGCAAAGCCTTCTTCAAGTGCAAAGGGGAGACCTGTTTGTATTTTCTATAAACAGATTTGAATAATATTATTAGCCCGAATTATTCACCAAGAAATTTAGTCGTTATCGAGGCGAAATTAATAATGCGCATGGAAGGACTTTGGTGCTTTGATTAAGCATTATTAATTTCAACGTGGAGCACGGCCAAATTTCGCAGCTCTTTTTAGTGTCCTCAAAATCGAGCATAGGTTTATTTGTTATAAGTACAGCAATTTACATTATGATATGTATTTTTTTTCTTGTTGGTTACGTGAATAATTCGGGTTATTGCGCCAAGTTAAGCCCATGAAAGGGGGATTAACGATTATGTTCTTTGAAACCTTTCGCAGGAAGCCTTCAGGTACCCAATCCTGTCCGGTAAAGCCTAACC
>DATFMK010000116.1:0-5447 GCA_035267005.1 Balneolales bacterium | reverse complement strand
CCAATGGGCATTGGACTCATGTATGGTCCCATCAGACCGGATACAAACGCCATTGGCAATACAGCGGCAATAACCGTAAAAGTCGCCAGTATCGTCGGATTTCCGACCTCATCGATTGAGGCGATAGCCGCTTGCAGAAATGGCAGTTTTCGCATATGAAAGTGCCGGTGCATATTCTCCACGATAATAATCGAGTCATCGACTACAATACCCGTCACAAACACAAGAGCAAACAGTGTAATCCGGTTCAACGTATATCCGAACATGTAATAGACGAATAAAGTGAGCGCGAAGGTAACCGGAATGGACGCGAAAACAACAATACCTCCTCTCCAGCCCATTGTTAATGTGACCAGAACGGTTACAGCCAAAATAGCCACAAACAGGTGAAATAATAGCTCCGCAACTTTTTCGGAGGCGGTTTCCCCATAATTTCGGGTAACAGTAACATGGATATCGGAAGGAATCAGACTTCCCTGTAATTCATGCGTTTTCTTCAATACCTGATCGGCAATACGCATGGCGTCGGTGCCCTTTCGCTTGGCGATAGATAATGTTACAGCCGGATAAGTGCCTGCTTTATTCATCTTATATTTATTCTTAGCCGCGGCGCCTAAACCAAATGATACATATTGGCTGGGTTCTGCCGGACCACCTTCCACTTTTGCCACATTATCCAGATAGACTGGTTTACCATGATCGGCACCAACCACAAGACTACCGACATCTTTGGCATCCGTTAAAAAATTCCCGGTTTTCACAAGGTATTCCTTGTCATTCCGGCTAAAAGATCCGGAGTTTAATTGTTGATTGGCTCCTTTAATCTGTTGAGCAATCATCAACGGATCTACATGATGAGCAGCCATCTTATCCTTATTCAGAATAACGCGGATCTGTCGTGGACGTCCGCCGATGACATCAGTTTTTGCCACATTATTGATTTGCTTGACCTGAAGTCCCAATTCCTCAGCAACCCGGTGTAATTGGTAATCACTATACTTATTGCTCCACAAGGTTAGGGATAAAACGGGAACATCATCAATAGATCGCGATTTTACCAACGGCATACTCACCCCAGGCGGCATATTATCCATATTCTTGATCAATTCGTTATATAATTTGACCAGACTGGTTTCCACGTTCAGTCCTACCTTAAAACGAACCGTTAACATGGCCTGACCCGGCATCGATGTTGAGTATACATATTTCACCCCATCGATGTTAGACACCGTTTTTTCCAATGGCACAACTACCCGGCTTTTCACTTCTTTCGGTGTAGCACCCGGATATCGTAAGAAGATATCTGCCAGAGGCACATTAATTTGGGGTTCTTCTTCACGCGGGGTTAAATATGCACTGTAGATACCGATTGCCAGGAACGCCATCATCAGAAGTGGCGTCAGCTTAGAATTGATAAATACGTTTGCAATTTTTCCTGCAATACCTGATTTCATAAATCCTTTATAATCTTTTATTGAGTAATAACCTTTTGTCCTTCTCGTAACCGGCCATCATAAGAGGCGATATACCGGTCTCCTTTCGATAGTCCGGAGAGGATTTCAACATCAGAACCCACTTTCCGGCCGGTTCGGACCCACCGCAAAATGACTTCATTGTTTGAACCCAATGTGTAAATACCGGTTAATTGTCCGCGATTTACTAATGCGGAAGCAGGTACACTTATGACATCTTCATGTCCTTTTTCAAGCATTACACGGGCAAACATACCGGCTTTAACCGATTGTAATGTTTTGGCTTTTCCGGTTAATTTGATTTTCACATCAAACTGACGACTCATCATATCTCCTGAAGGATTGATCGATGTTACTTTGCCGGAAACTAATTTTCCGCCTATCGCATCGATTTCGATATGAACCGTATCGCTTGTATGAAACAGACCTATTTGTGATTCCGGCACCGTAGCACGAACTTCCAGTCCATGTACGTCCTCAACGGTTAAAAGCGGACTACCAGGAGCGGCCATATCTCCCTGCTCAGCAATTTTCCGTACAATATAACCATCCAATGGTGATTTGATGACCGCGTAATCCAGCATGTCATTAATCTCACGCATCTTACTTTTCAACGCTTTTACATTGGCCTGAACAACGTGGTATTGCGTTTTGATATCATCGTATTCTTTCTGGGTGGCACTTTGTTCCTGGAATAAAGCTTTAATACGATCATAATTTGTTTTAACATTCGCTAAATTAGCATTTGCCTGTGCAAGATTGGCCTCTACCTGATCTTTTTGGGCCGAAAGGTTATCACTTTTAATACGAACCAAAACCTGTCCCTTTTTAACATAATCTCCTTCTTCAAACGGCTGGTAGGTTATACGTCCCATAAGTTTCGTACTTAAAGTGATCCTATGATCAGCCTGTACGGTACCGGTGAACGTAAATGCTTCGGGAATTTTTTGATACCCAGCTGTCTCAACTTTTGCCTGAACCGGTTCGCTTTGTGATTCTTTTGCAGGTTTATCAGCAGAACTGCATGCAATCATACTTCCTGCCAGCAATAATGCCGTAAGTAATAAACGTATCTTATTGTTTATCATTTGATTAATCACTGATGTTTTTATTATAAAATTCTTCAAGTAACTGTTTTTTGAAATGATTTGATTAGTTGACCAATGGTTTTTCGGTCAGCAATTCAAGACTGAACGCACTGACATCGTATTGAAATAAAGCCATTAACCGATGAAGCTGCGCATTGGATAGCGATACTTCCGCCATGAGCAGATCTGTTGTTTTCTCCAGTCCTTTAGCATAGCGGTTCGAGCGTATACGTAGATTTTCAGCAGCTTGTTTAACGGCTGCATTACCCAATCGGACCTGTTTCTTTGACTGTTGTAATGACCGGTAAGCAGATTGAATCTGCATTTTATTTTGAAGGGATTTCTCCTGATAAGTCAATTTAATTTTATGCAGTTTGGCCTGTGACTTCTCCACCGCTCCCACATTTTTAAAGCCTTTGAATAAATCCCATTTAAGAGAAGCGCCAATCATGTAATTATTGGCTTGTGTGCCAAATAGTGTATTATCATTCCATTCGTAAGTGCCAAAAACATTCAAATTGGGCATAAAATTAAACTTATTAGCATTCAACATCTTACGAGACGACTTCATCTGATAAAGCAGAGCTTTCATATCCGAGCGATTTTGATTTATACGGGCATAATCAAAATCACTGATATTGACTTTTCTCATGGTAAGAGAATCCACCGGTATCAGTTCAACATCGTTATCGAACCCGAGTAAAAGTTTCAAATTACTGTTAGCATCTTTTATTTCATTTTGGGCCTGTCCTTTTTTACTCTCCAGATCGAGTACATGAACCTTTGCCGCCAATAAATCTGCTTTATTGATCATACCCTGATCATAAAAATGTTTCGCTTGTCTGGCACTAACTTTTGCAGCCGATAATGAGGAATCAATAACCGCTGATTTAGCTTTTGCTAAAACCAGCTGATAATAGGTCTCCTTAACCTTGAATTCCATATAATGACCGGTGCGCTTAAGTGCTTCTTCTGACGCTTTGACCATATTCTTCATGGCGCTACGCTGAAAGAAACCATTAATATTAATAAGTGGCTGTTTTACCTCAACTTTTGTTGTATAATTATCCGTTCTATCCGGATTATTTAACAAAACGGGATTAAAATCAGCGGCTGATACAATTTCCTGCTTTAATTTAAATCCAAAAACGTTCAGAGGATCGTTTGTTGTAACCGCCATCTCTTGCAGCGAAACCTGCGGAAGAAACACAGCATTGGTTTGTCGATATTGTGATCGTGTAATATTTACATCACTTTTTGCTAATTTTATTTTAAAGTTTTGTTTCTTTGCGATTTTCAAAGCCTGTTTGAGGCTTATCTCTTGCTGTTTGTTTTGGTGTACATTTTCAAGACTCTGTGCATTAGCAACAATTGAAATCATAAAGACCATTGCCAGCACAACAAGCCCTTTAGCTACGTTTAAACAGCGTAACTTGCGTACTCGTATTATCATACAGTTTTCGTTTGTTTGCGCGATATACCTTGGTTATTAATTTTAGTTAGATTCAACCTGTTCACCAAATTACCATATAGTTATACAATATAATATTTTTATCCAATACGACACAAGTCTTTTAGAACACTTCTTTCACTGTCAGCCAATAAAATTCGAAAAGAATGATCGTATTTTGTTAATAAATATTGCATTATCGATTTTTAATATATTTCTGAAATTGGTTTATTCATCAGCAAATTATTTGGAATAGTTTTCATTTATTGATTTGGAGAAGCCTTTGCAAAACCAGGAATTTTGTTCCATATCAAAGCCTGAGCGACTTCGGAACCGCAGCATCCCGAATACTTTCGGAATTCGTGGATTTCGAAGTCGTAAAAATACTGATATTGGGTAAAAGAACGGTTTTGCATAGCCTTTTAAGATTAATTTCACTTTTTAAGCAGCTTAAAAGCATGGTCCCAGGTTCCAGTCTGAAACCCATACATAACCCATAAAATACTCATTGGTTCAAGAATACGAGCACCTTCCATCCCACCGATATCAATGGTATTCCATCCAAATGTGGTACAAATTTCCTCAACAGTTTGTTTTGCTTTATCATTATTTCCACAGATAAACATATCGGGCGGGCCACCCGGAAATTCGGGATTTACCATATGAGCATGCCCAATGATATTGAATGCTTTAACAACATAAGATTTGGGAAGCCAGCGTTGTACCTGTTCCCCACCCGAATCGGTATGACCCACCGCTAATTCGGGTGGGGCATCCTGTTTGAAGATCAGTGGATTTGTGACATCTATAACGACTTTTCCGGACAGGTTTTCAGCACCAGCGATATCGATTGCGTTTTTAGTCCCACTCCATAAAGTGGCCAAGACAGCAACATTAGCAAATTTTGCAGCTTCATCAAAAGTACCTGCTTTTGTATGAACGCCGGTTTTAACTACCCATTTTTTAATTTTCTCACTATCGGGGGTACGACTTCCCATTTTTACATCATGCCCATGCACAGAAAAACCAGCGCCCAAAGCTTGTCCGACATCGCCGGAACCTATAATTCCAATATTCATTTTGTCTCTCCTGAATCAAGTTAAACAGATCAATAGTCTTTTTTAATAGATAGGAATTTCAATGACTTCATAGTTAAATATTTTGAAAATATAATCGGATGAGAAGTGATTAGAATGATTACGATTTCCATTCATAATCAAAACTTAAAAGAAGACATCATTCCATGCCCCTAACGACACCGTCCCGAGCCACTTTTGACACTGTCCCGAGCCCCTTTCGACGTCATTCCGGGTCCCTTTTGACGTCATTCCGGGCCCCGACCCGGAATCTCCTAGTTAAAGGCTTTGAGCGTTGTACTCATTATAATTCGAAAGTATGCTTTGGCGTTGAAAACCACGGTTTGTAAGCTGTTGCAAC
>DATFMK010000115.1:0-2882 GCA_035267005.1 Balneolales bacterium | reverse complement strand
CTGTCCCTCTCCCCGGGGGAGAGGGATTTTGGGTGAGGGGATTCGTTTTGAGACCTGTATACTTCTCAACAACATCCAATATCCTTTCCAAAACTGATTCTGCATTTTGCAATACTTCATCATTCTGAAAGCGAATGATTCTGATTCCCAACTCATTTAACAACTCCGATCGCTCGCCATCCGCAATATTTTGGCCATTTTTATGATGATATTCTCCATCGAGTTCAACGCCAAGTTTGGCTTCGTGACAATAAAAATCCAGGATAAAGCCTTCTTTGACCGGATGCTGACGACGGAATTTATGTCCGTTTAACTGACGTTTTCTAAGTAATTGCCACAGAAATTCTTCTGCATCTGTCTGTCCTTGACGCAGTTTTCGCGCGGTTAGAATGAGCTCTTCCGGTAATTTTTCGCCAGGGTCGCCAGACATGCCTCGCCCCTCACCCTGAATTGAATTGAAATTCAATTCGGTCCCTCTCCCCGGGGGAGAGGGATTTTGGGTGAGGGGATTCCTAATCAATGCACCCAATTTATCAACAACAGCTTTTCTCAACGTTTCTCTTGCCATGTACTCGGTTATAAATCCCGGCGTATAAAACGAGCCATCTTTGTAACCATTGATCTTCTCGAAAATGAGTCCCAATACGGAAGCATTGATCAGCGTTTTTTGTTCCTCACGGATTTCTTCTCCGCCATCCGCACTGAAATCGTACGCGTCGAGAAATCGGAATAGGTATTCCAGCGTATTCAACGATTTACCACGGTACTCACTTAAGACACTTCTCCCGTAAACCGGTAATTCATTTTTATCATCCAAACCGGAAATTCGTGTTGTCATATGTTCTAACCGGCTCACATCAAATAACGAACTGTTGAGATAGGGAATGTGACCAAATTTCTCATTGATCACCGAATCACGATCCGATTCTTTTTTAGCTAATACCTGAAAGAAAAGCTTATTTAATTCATCAAAATCATCGATTACGGTTATATTCAGGAACTTGAATTTGTAATCTGACCGGTGATAACGGTAGAGTTGGGCTTCGAGTAATTTCAGGAAAAGAATACGATTCATCCATGTGATACAAAGATCCAAAGCCAGATGGAATAACTGTTCTTCCCTGATGGTTCCGTATTTCACTTCCGGGTCTTTGACCATGCTCAAATGATCTTCGGTATCCAGAATTTTTATAGTATTCTCAATCAGCGAACCGGGTTGCCTGTCATCGGGAGAGGTTCGTTTAATGTAACGGGTATTTTTACTCCGGGTTTCTTCCAGACCAAGTATATATAACAATTCCCGGTAAAATTCTCTGTTCAGATGATTATGATCGCTGGCAAAAGATTCCTTCAATAAATGAACCGGTGTAAAAAACTTGATTAAAGGAATCAGCTTCTTTTCGTAATCACTTCCCTCCTCGCCTTTTAAAAAACGATTCATTTTACGCAGATCGATATGAATGCCTTCGATGCTCGTATCGTTTTGCTTTATAAAACGCCGGATTTCTCCATACATGAAATCCTTATTTGAGGAAATCTTACGATTCGCCTTCCAACCCGTATAGGTTTTTCTTAAATCGCCGGATTGAAAAAAACATTGTTCAAATTGCCGGGCATCGAATACAAACCATTGCCACATATTCGAAATGATAACATGACGCAAATCGGTATTGTTAAAATCAATGCGCTGCTCAAGATAATACAGCGCAGCCTCATGCATCGATTTCCGGTTTATGTCTTCATCGGTAATCATTTCACTTTGATTCGACGGTCGCTTGATCTCCATCAAAACACCGACCGGCGCTTTGGCTTTGTTGCCCGTATGGACCGCAAGATCGATGCGTCCGTTCGTATTTATGAAATAATCACGAAATCCGTTCTGCTCAAAAAACGGGATCAAAAAATTCTTGAAATGTTCTTCCGATTCTCCTCTTTTCTCAGCCGACTTTATTTCCTGAATAAGTTGCCGGTATGCTCCTGTAAAAGTTTCAAAAGAGGAACGATCGAGCGGATCCTTTAAATAAGCTTTATTTATTGATTTACGTAGATTTTTTAATTGCAGCCTCATAATATCAAATTTTATGTAATGCTACGTTAAATAAAGGATCCGATCAATACAAGTTTTCTATTTTAATGTGTGTTCGATTTAATTTTATGTACAAATATTAACTTATTTTTACCCTATCCACGTTTGGAAGATCTCTCACTCACAAAACGAGTTCGGGATGACGCCCTTTGAGGCTGTCTAAAAAGTGTTTTTATGAATATGAAAACCTAAATAATTTAGGAACATTGCTATAACTTGTGAGCAAATGACCTCTATAATGTTAGGGAGAGCCTGTCCCGCATGCTTTCGGGAATTAAAGTGAGTAAGATCGCGTAAAATGATAAGACTATGATATTATAAGGCTTACGACAATCAACAAAGTATCGTAATGATTTTAAAATTTGGGAAATTGTTACGAATCCTAAATTTTTTAATCATGATTATTCAAATTTATACTTTTTGGACAGCCTCAAGATGTCGCATTGGGATGGAGATCATTTAAGATGATTGCTACAGATTGCTTTATACATGAAAGTTGTGGATTGTAAACAGTGTCAATGCCTGGATTGGATCCTGAATTAAATTCAGGATGACGTCTTTTTTCCTTTTTTTCAACGTAACCCGAATTATTCACCAAGAAATTTTGTCGTGTCCCGAGAGCTTTTGGGATTAAAAATGCACCTGGAACGTACAAGGGTATATTGATTAAGCATTTTTAAATTCATCGCAGAGCACGGCAACATTTCGCAGCTTCTTTTAGACTCCTCAAATTTGAGGAGAATTTTATTTTTTACAAGATATTGTTTTTTTCAATATGATAGGTATTGATTCTTGT